>DASSCU010000024.1 GCA_035697485.1 Actinomycetota bacterium | reverse complement strand
TCGACGACGGGGCCGGCACGTTGATGCAGGGGCTCGGGGTCTCGAGTTTCCCGACCGTGTACTACGTGAACGCCGACGGTACGGTCGACAACGTCACCATCGGAGAGTCGCCCGAAGGGGCGATCGAAGCGAACCTCGACGGGCTCCAGTCCGGGTAGGCCGTGAGAGGGGGTCGCGGAGGCCGGGCGAGACGCCCGGCCCCCGCGCCGCCGGAGAGGGGGCGCAACCTCTCGGCACCGAGCAGACTCGCGCCCACGTGAACATTCGGTGACCCGTCGAAGGTTGCCGCGTCCACGCGGGAGCCCGTCTCGCAGATGGGCAACCCTTGTGGTGCGTTCCGTGCGTATATGGGTTGTTGGACCGGCGGTGGTTCCGGTGAGAACATCTGTGCACCTTTGAGAGAGGGGGTTCGCGCATGAGGAGATACGCGCGGTGGATCGCCGTCCTGGCGGTCCTGGGCATCGTCGCGGCGGCATGTGGCGGCGATGGAGGAGGGGACGAGCCGGCCGCGTCGCCGACGGCGGACGGAGGCGACATCCCTCGTGGTGGAACGGTGCGGATCGCGGTCTCCTCCGAGCCGGCCAGCGCTGCGTTCGATCCGGCCAAGGAGTACTACCAACTCTCCTTCGAGATCTTGAAGTGCTGCCTCGCTCGGACGCTGTACGCGACGAACGGCAAGCCCGTCGACGAGGGCGGCGCAGAGCTGCGCCCCGACATCGCTGCCGATCTGCCGACCGTGAGCGAGGATGCCCTGACCTGGACGTTCCCACTCAAGCAGGGGGTCATGTACTCTCCGCCGTTCGAGGACGTCGAGGTCACGGCGCAGGATATCGTGCGAGCGGTCGAGCGTGAGGCCGACCCGAAGGCCAGCGCCGGCGGATACAGCTTCTACTACTCGGCGATCGAGGGCTTCGACGACTTCGGGGCCGGTGACGCCGACGAGATCTCCGGCATCAAGGCCGTCGACGACTACACCCTCGAGGTGACGGTGACCGAGCCGACCGGCGACCTCGGCTGGCGGTTCGCGATGCCCGCCACCGCGCCGATCCCGCCCAACGGAGACGCCCGTCTCGGCGCCGCCGAGGGGCACACGAAGGACTACGGCCGCTACTTGGTCGCGACCGGTCCGTACATGTTCCAGGGCAGCGAGGACATGGACTTCTCGCAGCCGGCGGATAGGCAGAAGGCGGTCGCGGGGTATACACCCGGTCGTTCGCTCGTGATGGTGCGCAACCCCTCTTGGTCGGCGGAGACCGACGACCTGCGGCCCGCGTACGCGGACGAGATCACGATCGAGATCGGCGGCTCGGTGCCCGACCTGTACAACAAGCTTCAGGCCGGCGAGCTCGACTTCGTGATGGATCCGCCTGAGGCCGACCAGCTGAAGGAGTACAGCACCAACCCGGATCTGCAGGATCGGCTCCACGTGTACCCGCAGCCGGCGACCTCGTACACGTCGATGAACCTGGGCGTGCCGCCCTTCGACGACGTGCAGGTGCGGAAGGCCGTCAACTTCGCCTACGACAAGGCGGGCGGCCGGCAGCTGGCCGGCGGCCCCTTGGTCGGGGTGAACGCGGGACACATCTTCCCCGACGCGCTGCTGAACAACCTGCTGGTCGACTACGACCCCTACGCGACGCCGGAGGACGGCGGCGATGCCGAGCTCGCGAAGGAGCAGATGTCGACGTCCAAGTACGACAGTGACGGCGACGGCATCTGCGATGCGGACGAGTGCACGGGTGTCGTCGCGATCTACGCGTCCGACAGCGCGACGGGCCGCAAGGTGGCGGCGTTGTGGCAGCAGAACCTCGAGGAGATCGGCATCGAGCTCGACGTCAAGGGTCTGACCACGACGGCGATGTACGCCAAGTGCAACAATCTGGCCGAGCGTATCCCGATCTGCCTGCAGGTCGGATGGCTCCAGGACTATCCCGACCCGTACACGTTCGGACCGCCGCTGTTCGGCAGCAGCGAGTTCGGTGCGCTCTACCCCGGCTGTTGCAACTACTCGGCCGTGGGCGCGACCGAAGCCGAGATGGAAGACTGGGGGTATCCCGTGACGTCGGTGCCGAGCGCCGACGAGAAGCTGTCCGAGTGCGCGGCACTGCCGGTCGGAGACGAGCGCACGCAGTGCTGGGCCGATCTCGACAAGATGCTGATGGAAGAGATCGTGCCCTGGGTGCCTCGCACGTACACGAACCAGACCGACATCGTCGGTCCGAACGTCGTCAACTACTCCTACGACGAGTTCGGATACATCGCGGCGCTCGACCATCTGGCGGTGGCGCCGGCGTAGGCCGCTCCGAACGCGAGCACGAACGGAGGCCGGGGCGCGAGCCCCGGCCTCCGTCGTTCGCTCAGCCGCCGATCATCGACATGCTGCGGATGGGCTGCACGAAGTCGGCGTGATCGATGCGGTGGCCGGCCCACTTCCGCCACATCGCCTCGCGCAGCAGCGCCTCGAGGTCGTCGTCGCTCGCACCGGCACGCATCGGGCCGCGCAGGTCCGTCTCCTCGAGGGCGAACAGGCAGTTGCGGAACTGCCCCTCCGCGGTCAGCCGCATGCGGTTGCACGAGTCGCAGAACGGCTCGGTGACGCTCGGGATCACCCCGATTCGGCCCGGGGCGCCGTCGGCGAAGCCGTACGTCGTGGCCGGCTCGGCGCCCTCGCCGTCGGCGACGAGCGGGAACTCCTCGCCGATGCGGTCGAGCACCGTGCGGGCCGGCACGACCTTCTGCCGCTCCCATGCGTGCTGGGCGTCGAGCGGCATGTACTCGATGAAGCGCACTTGGTAGCCGGTCTCACGCGCCCAGCGAGCGAACCCGACGAGCTCGTCGTCGTTCGTGCCACCGATCACGACGCAGTTGATCTTGATCGGGGTGAGCCCGGCGTCTTCGGCGGCGTGGAGCCCCCGCAGCACCTTCTCCAAGGCGTCGCGGCGCGTCATCTCCACGAAGCGGTGCCGCAGCAGCGAATCGCACGACACGGTTGCACGATCGACTCCCGCCGCGGCCAGCGGTGCGGCCAGCGTCTCCAGGAGCACCCCGTTCGTCGTGAGTGAGATGTCGAGATCGGGGCCGGCCTCACGGAACATGGCGACGAGCGTGGGCAGATCTGCACGCACGGTCGGCTCGCCGCCCGTGACCTTGATCGACTCGACCCCGAGCCGGACGAACAGGCGCAGCAGCCGCGTGAGCTCCTCGAACGTCAGGATCTCGTCCTTCGGCAGCCACGCGACCCCCTCGGCAGGCATGCAGTAGGTGCACCGGAAGTTGCAGCGGTCGGTCACCGAGATACGCAGGTCGCTGCCGACCCTGCCGAAGGTGTCGATCAGCGGGCCGGTCGCGGGCGCCGGGCTCGGGGTGGGATCGGGCATCTCGCCCAGAGTACCCCGCTTCGAGCGCACCGCGCGAGGCGGAGGTCGGTCGGCACGCGAGGTGCGAGGATGATGGGGTGGCATCGACGATCTCGACCGCGGTGGTCACCGTCTCCGACGGGGTGACCCACGGCTCGCGGGTCGACGAGTCGGGCGACCTCGCGGAGTCGATCCTGCGCGCGAGCGGGTTCGAGGTCACGACGCGCAGCGTCGTGCCCGACGAGCGCCGCGAGATCGAAGGCGTCTTGACGGAACTCTCGGCATCGCACGGGCTCGTCGTGACGACGGGCGGCACAGGGTTCGGGCCCCGCGACGTGACGCCGGAGGCGACGCGCGCCGTCATCGACCGGGAAGCCCCGGGCTTGGCCGAGCTGATGCGAGCCGAGGGTCTCACCCAGACGCCGATGGCAGCGCTGTCTCGCGCGGTCGCCGGCACGATCGGGGACTCGCTCGTCGTGAACCTTCCCGGCTCGCCCTCGGGCGTGCGGGAGGGCTTGTCGGCGATCATGCCGGTGCTGCCGCACGCGTTGCAGCTCCTCGGGGGGGCGACCGGTACGCATCCCACGGGACACGAGATGGCTCCCAGAGAGGCAGCCGGTGGCGACGCCGCAGCGGTGGCGATCCAGCCGACCGTGGAGGCCAAGGCGGTCCGCGTGCATGGTTCGCCGCCCTGCCGGGTCGGGGCGGCGATGTCGATCGTGGTGGGTGGCGAGGTGCGCGGCACGCTCGGATGCGCCGAGTTCGACGCCGCCGCCGTCGACGCCGCTGCGCAGGTCATGGCGTCGGGGGATCCGGAGACCCGGACCTTGACACACGATCTTGGCGAGATCGAGGTGTACTTCGAGCCGCACGGGCTGGCCCCGACCGCGGTCATCGTCTCGGCGACCGACGTGGCCCGGGAACTCCGATCGCACCTCGAGCGTCTCGGCTACCGCGTCGTGCTCGTGGAACCCAGGGTCGAGCGGGTCCGTCCCGACGACGGGCCTGTGGTCCCGACGGTGGACGCCGGTGCGCTCGGCGGTCGCGACGTGGTGGTCTTCACCGATCACGACGCTCCCGACGTGGCGCCGATGCTCGCCGAAGGGCTCCGCTCTCCTGCCCGATTCGTCGGGGTGATGGGCAGCCGTCGCCATGTGGGCCATCACGTCGAGGCGTTGCGCTCGATGGGGGTCACGGACGACGAGATCACTCGTGTGCGTTCGCCGCTCGGGCTCGACCTCGGTGGCCGCGACCCAGGATCGATCGCGCTGTCGATCGCGGCGGGGATCGTCGCCGACGCGCACGGTCGGGACGGAGGGTGGCTCGACCGCTGAGATGGGCTCGGCCCTGCGCGGCGACGGCAACGTTCGCGCCGCCGCCGCCACGCTCTTGGCGGTCCTCGGGTGCGTCGTGGCGGCGGCGCTTCCCCTGCCGCCGGTCCAGGGGGCGGGTGAGCGTCCGCCCAACGTGCTCATCGTGATCACCGACGACCAGCCGTGGGACACGCTCCCCAGGGCCGTGGGGCCGCCGGCGATGCCGTGGCTGGAGTCGCGTCTCGCGGATCCGGCCGACCGGTGGGTGCGGTTCACGAACGCGTTCCTGAACGTGCCGCTGTGTTGTCCGTCGCGCGCCTCGATCCTGACGGGCCGGTACGCTCGCCACACGGGGGTCGAGGACAACGGCGACGGCGCTGACTTCGACGAGTCGGCGACGCTCGCGACATGGTTCGACGACGCCGGCTACCAGACCGCCTTCCTCGGCAAGTACCTCAACGGGTACCCGTGGGGCCGTGGGCCGTACGTGCCGGCGGGATGGGATCGGTTCCTCGCGAAGCGCAACCTCGACCTCTCGACGACCTACGCGGGGTACCCGTTCGTCGATCAGGGCGTGCCGTTCACGGCGGGCACGAGCGAGCGGGCGTACGCCACGTCGCTGTTGGCCGACGAGGCGTCCACGTTCCTGCGGGGGGCGTCACGGGATCGGCCGTGGTTCCTCGTCTACGCCCCGACCGCGCCGCACGAACCCTGGACCCCCGCCCCGCAGGATGCCGGGTCGTTCGCCGGCGTCGACGTGGACGCGCCGAGCCTCCGGGCTCTGAACGACGTGCGAGGCAAGCCGGACTGGGTCCGGGCGCTTCCTGCGATCGAGGCCGCCGCGGCCGATGCCCTGGCCGAGGACCGTCGGAGCATGCTGGAGACGCTCGGAGCGGTCGACCGGGCGCTCCGTTCGCTCGTGGCCGAGGTGCGGGCCAGAGGGGAGCTCGAGGACACGATCGTGATATTCCTCTCCGACAACGGCTACTCCTTCGGAGAGCACCGCTGGGTGGGCAAGCGTTGCCCCTACGACGCGTGTGTGCGCACCCCGCTCGTCGTTCGGTCCCCTTGGACCGACGGCCGCGCGGTGACCACCCCCGTGTCGAACGTGGATCTCGCGCCGACGATCCTCGATCTGGCCGGTCTCGGCGTGCCTGCCCAGATCGACGGGCGCAGCGTGCGACCGGTGCTGGACGACCGGACCGGGGCCGCGGTGTCGCCAGACGCGGTGTTGATCGAGTGGGTGGGCGACGGCGAGGTGCCCGCATGGCGTGGTGTGCGCACCGAGGCGTTCAGCTATCTGGAGCATACGGACGGCACGGTGGAGCTCTACGACCTCGTGGGGCGCCTCGGCGCGGCGGACCCGTCGGAGCTCCGGAACCGAGCCGCCGATCCGGCCTACGCGGCCATCCGCCGGGAACTCGCCCTCACGCTCGCGGAACTGGTGGAAGGAGCCCCTCTGCGGCCTGGGGCCTGACGCTAGACTCCTGCATCGTGCAGCAACCGTCGGGTCCCCTCATCCGTGCCGCCGGTCCGCGCCGTCCGTCCCGCCAGCAGATCGCCCGACGTCGCGCGTTCGCGGCGCTGATCGTGGTGCTGATCGTGGCCCTGGTCTGGTTCGTGTGGCCGCGAGGCGATGCGACCGAGCAGGTCGGTGGCACGCGCCGCGACGGCGCGAGCGGCCAGGGGAACGGCGGCGGAGGGCAAGGAGACGACCAGGGGCGGGGCACGGTCGTGCCGGGCGAGAACCCGATCGAGCACGTGATCTTCCTGGTCAAGGAGAACCGCAGCTTCGACCACTATTTCGGCCGGTACCCGGGGGTCGAGGGCGCGGCCGAGGGAGCCACGATGGACTGTTCGACCTTCGAGGATGCGGGGACCGTGACGCTGAAGGACTCGCCGCTCGTGCAACCGCATGACCTCGGCCACGCGTTCTATCCCGGGCTGCTCGCGATCAACGGCGGCAAGATGAACGGCTTCAACTGCATCCCGTTGGGGGAGGACCTCGCCGGGTACTCGCAGTACGACCGCGATTCCCTGCCAGCGTATTGGGCCTACGCCGACCGCTTCGTGATCGCCGACCACTTCTTCACCTCGATGTACGGGCCCACGTTCCCCGAGCACCTGTACACGGTGGCTGCGCAGAGCTACGGGATCGTCGATAACAAGTCGACGACCAACACCGAGGGCAACTACTGCGATGACCCCGACGAGTACACGCAGCGGTTCCCGATCGAGGACCTCACCGACGCCGATATGAAACGGATCATGCGGCTCGAGAAGAACATCACGAGAGGAGGTCCTCCGAGCGGCCAGCTGCTGAAGATCGCGGCGTACTGGGAGAGCACCCGCACCTGCATCAACATCCCGGTGATCCAGGACCAGCTGGAGCGAAAGAGGATCAGCTGGAAGTACTACGCGTTGCCCGACAAGTGGATGAACGCGCTCCAGGCGATCCGCCACGTTCGCTTCGGCGACATGTGGAAGAAGGTTCAGGACCCGGCGACGATCCTGCAGGACCTGAAGCAGGACGCCCTGCCCGCGGTGTCGTGGTTGATCCCGCCTGAGGGTCAGCCGAACGAGCACCCCGGGTCGGGCACGAACGTGTGCGAGGGCGAGAACTGGACCGTGCAATACGTGAACGCCATCCAGCGCAGTGACGCGTGGCCGAACACCGCGGTCGTGATCGTGTGGGACGACTTCGGCGGCTTCTACGACCACCTGCCGCCGCCGCACTACGACATCATGGGTCTCGGGCCGCGCACGCCGGCCCTGATCATCTCCCCCTGGACCCGTCGGGGCGACAACCCCGACGGCGGCGCGATCGACGACAACGTCTACGAGTTCTCCTCGGTGCTGCGCTTCATCGAGGAGCTCCACGGGCTGAAGCCGATGACCGACCGCGACGCTCGGGCCGACCCGCTCACCGGGGCGTTCGACTTCACGCAGGAACCCCGGCTCGAGCCGTTGATCCTCGAGCCCCGTGACTGTCCGGAATCGTGACGCGAGCCCGGCTGGCCGTTGCCGTCCTCCTCGTCTCGCCCCTGCTGCTGGCTGCCGGCGATCCACCCGGCGACGTGGGCCCGTGTCCCCACATCCTCGCCCGCAGTGAAGCGGTGGCGGCGCCCGATCTCGTGGAAGCGCGTGGCGAGATCGTCGAGCTCGGCACGTCGATCCGTTTCACGCTCCGCTTCGCGGAGCCGCTCGTCGTGCCCGACGGGGAGGGCCACCCTTTCCGGATCGACGTCGTGCTGTTCGATCCGGACGCCCCGGCGGTCGACGCGGGCATGTACCGGGGCTTGAACCGGATACTGCGGTACGACGCTGTGCCCGATGCCGTGACGACCACGCTCTTGTTGCCCGAAGCCGGTCAGAGCCGGTTCCTGCCGCCGACGATCGACGGCGACACGTACGTGCTCCAGGTGCCGGGGCGGACCGTGGTCGCCGACGAGGACGAGACCGGTGCCTCGCCCGGCGTCGGGCAACTGCGGTGGAGCGTGGTGGTGCGTGACGAGGGGTCGTGCGACCTGCTCAGGAGCGGCCGCCCCACCCTGCGACTGGTCGAACGTGTCGACGCCTCCCCCGTACCGGTCGAGGAGGAGCCCGCCGTGACGCCTTCGGGTCGGCGTCTCCTCATCCTCGCCGTCGGCGGGCTCATGGTTGCCGTGCTGGCGGGCGTCTACCTCGTGCGGCGGCGAGCCCGGAACCCCGGATAGTCGGGGTCAGCCGCCCGCGGCCCGTGCTGGGAGAGCTGCCAGAGCAGCCGGTTCATGCCGCGCGTCCCGCGTCCGCGCACCGTCCGCACGCGGTCGAGGTCGAGAACCTCGCTGAAGTACTCCTCTCCGGAGCCACCCTCGAACAGCACGCGCCCCTCCGGATCGACGCCGACGGAGCGGCCGCCTCCGACGTCGAGCGACCCGTTCACGTTGATCACGTAGCACTGGTTGGCGATCGCGTTCGAGCGCGCGAGCACGACCTCCTCCTCACGGTCGGGGGTGCTCGTCAGCGTGGGGTGCAGCAGCACCTCGGCGCCGCGCATCGCGAGCGAGCGAGGCACCTCAGGGAACCAGCCGTCGTAGCAGGTCAGCATGCCGGCCTTGCCGATGCGGGCCAGGTCGACGACGGGTGGCGGCGCCGAACCCGGATCCGTGGCCTCGAACGGCATCCACGGGAAGAGCTTGCGGTAGGTCGCGACGAGCGACCCGTCGGGCGAGAAGAGCAGCGCCGTGTTGTAGGTCCGACGCCCCGCCGCCTCGTAGATCGAGCCCGCCTGGATCCAGCGGCGGGCGCGGCGGGCCACGGCGCCGATGCGTTCGGTGAGCGGCCCCGGCACGCGGTGGCGGTTCTTGGCGACCGGCACGTGCGTGCGGAACGGCATCTCGCCGGCCAGGTACAGCTCGGGAAACAGGTAGAGCTGCGCTCTCGGGAAGGAGGCACGGATCGTGCGCACCTCGTGAGCGAACTTCTCGAACGTCGCGTCGGGGTCGCCACCGACCGGTGCGATCTGCGCGCCGACGACATGGAGCAGCCGGGTCATGCCCGCACGCTAGCAGTCGCCGCTCACGGGCCGGGCGCTCAGACCGACGCGGGTTCGTCCGCGCTCGGCGCCGCGATGTCGGCCGCTGCGGGCTCGACCGGCGCGGGCGGCTCGACCCAGTGCGCGTCGGGCAGCCCATTCGCAACCTCCTCGCGCCACCAGGCCTGTCCCTCCTCGGGCAACGTGTAGATCGGGTCGAAGTACACGTACTCTCGGCCGAGCGCCTCGGGATCGTCGAACTCGATGCCGGTGCGGTAGTTCTTCGTCCAGCACGAGATGCCGCGCTCGCGGTCGTAGCTCTTCAGCATGTGCACCCAGCGCTTCCCGACGAACGGCACGTCGCAGATCACTCGCGGCGTGGCGAACCCCGGCATGTACCCGAGCAGCTGATACTGCAGGTCCTGGGCCTCGGCGACCGACGTGCGCCAGTGCTCGGCGTTGGGGATCATGTCGCACATGTAGAAGTAGTAGGGCATGATCTTCGCGTGATCGAGGAGCATGAAGCACAGCTCCAGCAGGTCGCCGGGCGAGGTGTTCACGCCCCGCAGCAGCACCCCCTGGTTACGCACGTCGCGGAAGCCCGAGTCGAGCACCATGCGCGCCGCGTCGCCCACGAGCGGGGTCACCTGCTGCGCGCAGTTCACGTGAGTGTGCAGGGCGATATCGACGCCCCGGTCGCGGGCCGTGCGCCCCATGCGCTCGAACGCCTCCTTCACGTCGTCCTGCAGGAAGTGCTGCGGGATGCCCATGAGACCCTTCGTCGCGAGACGGATGTCGCGGACGTTCTCGATCTCGAGCAGCGACATCACGAAGCCCTCGAGCCGCTTGACCGGGACGTTCGCCATGTCCCCACCCGATACGACGACGTCGCGCACCTGTGGGGTCCGTCGCAGGTAGTCGAGCATCAGGTCCCAGCGCTCGTTCTGCTTGATCTCGAACTTGTACTTCAGGACCTGCAGGGTGTCGTTGCCGACGAGGTCCATGCGCGTGCAGTGCCCGCAGTACTGGGGGCAGGTCGGGATCAGCTCGGCGAGCACCTTCGTGGGGTAGCGGTGGGTGAGTCCCTCGACCGCCCACATGTCGGCCTCGTGGAGCGAGTCGCGTGAGGCCATGGGGTGCGACGCCCATTCGGTCTCGCGGTCGCTCAACGCCGGGGCCATGTACCGACGGACACGGTCGGCGCGCAAGTCGTTGACCTCCATCGTGTTGATCATCTGTGGCGGGATCAGCATCGACATCGTCGCGCGCTCTTCTTGGTCGCGGCGGATGTCCTCGAGGAGGTCGTCGGTGAGGAAGTCGCCGAGCGCCTCCTTGAACTCCTTGAGGTTCTTCACGGAGTGCGCGCGCTGCCACTGCGCGGACTCCCACTGTTGCCTCGTGACGTCGCGGTAGCCGGGAAGCCTGGTCCAGTCGGGTTCGACGTACTCCCGCTGGAGCGGGTAGTGGAACGGCTGGTCCTCGGAGGCGTGGGCATGAGCCTCGCGATGGGCCGGACGGACGGTGCTGGGGTTCTCTGCGGCGCTCATGGGCCACCTCCTGCGTCTGGTCGGGCCGGCGACGGGGCTCCTTCCCGAATGGGCAGGGCAAGAGGCGCTCGGCATTCCTTCGGCGAAACTCAAGGATAGCCGAAGAACGTCCGGTGAAGCACGTCTGGAACCGAACGTTATCCGGGGACTCGATGGGACCCGCCGGATGCCGTTCCGGGCTCAGCGCCGCCGGCCGCCGCCCCGATTGTCGTCGCGTCGGGGACGGCGTTCGATGCGCACCTCGGGTGCCTGCTTGGGCAACCGAGCTTTCATCGGCGCGTGTCCGGTGCGCTCGAACATGACCATCACGTGGTCGGTCCGCTGTTGGCGGTCGAGCTCGCGCCATCCGTTGGCGAGCAGGTGCTTCTCACGGTTGGCGGCGGTCTTGCGCAGCGTGTCGGTTCCGGGCACCTTCACGTACAGGCGCTCGTGCAGGATCTCTCGGTAGTCAGCCATCGTCGGACCAGGGTAGCAGGCGTAAAGCGGCCTCCGACCTGGGCCGATAGCTGGAGGAGAGATGGAGGCTTCCACGGCTCGGGGCGAGGCCGTGCTGAGCGCTGTCGCGTTCTCTGCCGAGCGTCTGCTCCGTGGGGACGGCGATACCGCGGGCAGGCTGCGAGAGGTGCTGGCGCACCTCGGCAGCGCCGCGGGCGCCGACCGCGCCTACCTGTTCCAGAACGTCCGCGACCCTCAGGGGCGTCTATGGATGGACCTCCGTGCGGAATGGAACGCCTCAGGGATCGCCCCGATCTTCGACGATCCCGGCAACCACCTGCACCCCTACGCGCCGGCGTTCACCAGGCGCATCGACCTCTACTGGCGCGGCGACGTGCTCGCCGAGCCCGTGCGAGCGATGCCGGACACCGAGCGCGCCGTCCTCGAAGCCGAGGGGGTGCTCTCGACACTGACCGTGCCGGTGTTCGTACGCGAGGAGTGGTGGGGATACGTCGGGTTCGACGACTGCACCCGAGAGCGGGCGTGGAGCGAGGCCGAGATCGACGCGATGCGGGCGGTGGCGGGGAACCTCGGCGTCTTCTTCGACCATGAGCTCGCCGAGCGGACGCAAGCGCTGGAAGAGGATCGGTACCGCTCGATGATCGAGCACGGACCCGCCGTGAGCTACATCGACGCCACCGACGAGAACGCGTCCACCATCTACATCAGCCCGCAGATCGAGACGGTGCTGGGCTACTCGCCGGCCGAATGGATCGAGGACGAGGAGCTCTGGCCGAAGCTGCTGCATCCGGACGACCGGGCGCGGGCGATCGCCGAGAACGAGCGGCACAACGAGACCGGTGAGGCCTTCCGCATGGAGTACCGACTGTTCCACCGCGACGGCCACATCGTGTGGGTGCACGATGAGGCCAGGATGGTGCGCGACGACCGCGGCGTGCCGCGCTTCTCCCACGGCGTGATGATGGATATCTCCGAACGCAAGCGAGGCGAGGAGAACGTGGCGTTCCTCGCCTACCACGACGAGCTGACGGGCCTGCCCAGCCGGTCGATGTTCGACGAGCTGCTCGAGCTCTCCATCTCCAGGGCCCGGCGGCACGACGCAGCGGTCGCCGTGATCGCGGTCGACGTCGACGACTTCCGCCTGGTGAACGACTCGCTCGGGCACACGGGCGGCGACGAGGTCCTGCGCGCGGTCGCCGATCGGCTGCGAGGGGCGTCCCGAGAGACCGACCTCGTCGCCCGCCGTGGCGGCGACCAGTTCCTGATGCTGATCGCTGACCTCGAGCGCGATGCCGGCGGCGACATGGAGGGGGCGGTCGTTCGGGCCGAGGCGGCCGCTCAGCGGGTGAAGGACGCGATGCTGCCGCCGATCACGATCGACGGCACGGAGCTCTACGTCTCGGTCAGCATGGGCATCAGCCTCTACCCGCAGGACGCCGACGACGCCAACGGTCTCCAGCGCAACGCGGAGGCCGCGATGTACGAATCGAAGAAGAGCGGCCCGGCCGGCTACGCGATCTCCTCGAACGGCGCCTCCGACTCGAGCGCGAAGCTGCAGTTCGTCACCCGGCTGCGCAAGGCGGTCGACACGCAGCGCTGGACCCTGCACTACCAGCCGGTGATCGAGCTCGCGACCGGGCGCATGGTCGGGGTGGAGGCGCTGATCCGGTGGATCGAGCCCGACGGCACGATGGTCCCGCCCATCGAGTTCATCCCGCTCGCCGAGGAGCTCGGCCTGATCGAGCTGATCGGCGACTGGGTCGTCCGCGAGCTCGTGTACCAGTCGCAGGCCTGGCATGAACTCGACATCGGTCTCGAGATCGGGTTCAACCTCTCGCCTCGCCAGTTCTGGCAGCCGGATCTGTCCGATCGCATCCTCTCGCGCATCGTCGACGGCGGGCTCGACCCTGCGCAGGTGGTGGTCGAGATCACCGAGAGCTCAGCGATGATGGACCCCGATCGGGCCCAGGAGATCCTCTGGGATCTGCATCGAGGTGGGCTGCGGATCGCGATCGACGACTTCGGCACCGGCTACTCGTCGCTGTCGAGGTTGCGGGAGATGCCGGTCGACGTCCTGAAGATCGACCGGGCGTTCGTGAGCGACGTGGGGACCGACGAGCAGTCGGCCAGCATCGTCGGGGCGTTCCTCGAGCTCGCTCGCGGCCTCGGCATGACGACCCTGGCCGAAGGCATCGAGACCACCGAGGAGCTCGCCTTCCTGCGCGAGCGCGAGTGCATGCTCGGACAGGGCTTCCTGTTCTCGAAGCCGGTGCCACCGGAGGAGATCATCGCCTACGCCTTCGGGGGCGTGCCCGGTGCGGCGACGAAGGTCACGAGCGCCGACCGGGCCTGACCGCACGCCGGGCGTTCCTTCCGATCAGGGGAGCGCGTCGCGCACGCCGGCCGCGATCGAGGTCGCGTCGATCCCCGCCCAGGCCCGCATCTCCGTCGGTGTTCCCGAGCCTGGCATGTCGTGGATGCCGAGCTTGACCACCCGGCCAGCGAGCGTGCCGGTCTCGGCCAGCGCTTCCAGCACCGCGTCGCCGAGCCCGCCCTCCACCCGGTGGTCCTCGGCGACGACGATCGCGCCGGTCTCATCGAGGGCCCGCCGCAGCGTCGCCGCATCGATCGGCTTCACGCTGTAGGCGTCGATCACGCGGACCGCGATGCCCTCCGCCGCGAGCGCGTCGGCGGCCGCCAGACTCTCACGCACCGTGACCCCGGCGCCCACGATCGTGGCGACGCCGCCGTCGCCGCTGCGCAGCGTCTTCGACCCACCGATCGGGAACTCCTCGTCGGCGCCGTAGACGACCGGTGTGGCCTCCCGGGTCGTGCGCATGTAGGAGATGCCCGGCAGGTCGCACATCGCGGCGACGAGCCGAACCGTCGCCGCGCCGTCGGCCGGATACAGCACGGTCGAACCGTGGAGCGCGCGGAACATCGCGAGGTCCTCGAGAGCCATCTGGGACGGCCCGTCCTCGCCGATCGACACGCCCGCGTGCGATCCGCAGAGCCGCAGGTCGGCGCGGCTGATCGCGCCCATACGCACCTGATCGTAGGCCCGCGTGAGGAACGCGCCGAACGTCGCCGCGAACGCCGTCTTGCCGAGCGCCTGCAGCCCGGTCTGGGCGCCGATCATCGCCTGCTCCGCGATGTACATCTCCACGAACCGCTCCGGCGCGACGGCCTGGAAGTCCTCGGTGTGTGTGGAGTTGCCGACCTCGCCGTCGAGCACGACGAGATCGGCACGGTGACCGGCGAGCCATGCGAGCGCCTCGCCGAAGGCCTTCCTGGTCGGGATCGGCTCGGTGTAGGCGGGCGGAGGGGCGGCCCGCAGCTCTCCGAGGGTGAGCGGCTTGACGTCGGGCGGCGAGGGAGGCGTGATCGTCAAGGACCGGATGCCGCCCAGCTCCTCGATCGCCTGCGCTGCCTGCTCCGACGACATCGCCTTGCCGTGCCAGCCCTCGTGGTTCGCGACGAACGAGACCCCGTGCCCCTTCTCCGTGCGTGCCACGATCATCGTCGGACCGTCGGCCGCGATCGCCTCGGAGTAGGCGGCGTCGATCGCCGCGACGTCGTGCCCGTCGATCTCGATCGTGCGCCAGCCGTAGGCCTGCGCCCTCCGGGCGAACAGGTCCCCGTTCCAGCCGTGCATCGTCGGTCCACGTTGCCCGAGGCGGTTCATGTCGAGGATCGCGACGAGATCGTCGACCTCGTGGAAGGCGGCGGCCTCCATGGCCTCCCAGACGGAACCCTCGGCAACCTCGGAGTCGCCGAGCAGCACGAACGTACGGCCGCCGGTGCCGTCGAGGCGCATCGCGAGCGCCATGCCGAGCCCGACCCCGAGGCCCTGGCCCAGCGAACCCGTCGCGACATCGACCCAGGGCAGCTCGGGCACCGGAGCCGGGTGACCTTGGATGGGCGAGCCGAATCGACGCAGGGAGAGCAGCTCCTCGTCGGAGACCGCGCCGATCGCCTTGAGCGTCGCGTACAGGGCCGGCGCGGCGTGGCCCTTCGACATCACGAACCGATCGTTCGCCGGCGACTTCGGGTCCTCGACGTCGAAGCGGAGGTGGCTCGAATACAGCACGGAGAGCAGATGAGCGCAGGACAGCGACGACGTCGGGTGGCCCGATCCCGCCTCCGTCGTGCAGCGGATGCTGTCGACGCCGATCTGCGCGGCGAGGTCGTTCCAGAGCTGGATGCGGTCGTCCATCGTCTCCCCCTGTGACTGGTGACCGAAGGGTACCCGTGCGTGCGGGAACGTCGCAGACCGTGGAAGGGCCGGATGCCGAGGGAGCCAGCGATCGCCGGGCCACGAAGATCGAGTGGTGCTGTGGTCCGCGCTGCGTCTCGACGGTCAACGGCATCGCGACCGCATCGGCGTCATCCGCACGACGGGGCGGCTGAGCGTCGGAGCGAAGTCCTTGCGCCGGCCCAACTCCTGATCGTGATCCATCTGGCGGGCATGGCGCCGACGACTCCTTCGAGCTGTAGCGGAACCGTTACCCTTCATATAGATGAGCAGTACGATCCCCTCGTTCCGCGACCTCGGCGTCTCCGATGCCGTGATCGACACGCTCGCCGCCCGCGGTATCGACGACCCGTTCCCGATCCAGGTGATGGTGATCGAGGACGCGACGTCGGGGCGCGACACGTTGGCGAAGTCGAAGACCGGGTCGGGCAAGACGCTCGGGTTCGCGATCCCGATCGTCGAGCAACTGGATCCCGACGCCGCGAGCCGTCCCGAGGCGCTGGTCTTGGTGCCGACGAGGGAGCTGGCCACCCAGGTGCGCGACGAGTTCGCCGAGATCGCGAAGGCGAAGCACCTGAACGTGAAGGCGGTGTACGGCGGCACCCGGGTGAGCGAACAGTCCAAGGGCGTGGGCGACGTGCACATCCTGATCGCGACGCCGGGGCGCCTCGACGATCTCGCCCAACGGAAGATGGTCCGCCTCGACGGCGTGCGAATCTTCGTGCTCGACGAGGCAGACCGCATGCTCGACATGGGCTTCCAGCCCCAGGTCGACCGCATCGTTCGCCGGCTGCCAAAGGATCGTCAGACGATGTTCTTCTCGGCGACCCTCGACGGTGCCGTCGGCCGTATCGCCGAGGTGTACACGCGCAACCCCGTGCGCCACGAGATCGAGTCAGAGGGCAAGACGGTCGAGGAGGCCGATCACCGGTTCGTGCCTGTCGGCTCGCACGAGAAGCTGGCCACGCTGATCGAGCTCGCCCGAGGTGAGGAGCCCGACGGCCTGACGCTCGTGTTCGTCAACACGAAGCGGGCAGTCGATTCGCTGGCGCGGCAGCTGCGCGCCCAAGGGCTGCCCGCGGTCGCGATGCACGGCGACATGACCCAGCAGGCGCGGGAGAAGGCGCTGCAGCGGTTCGAAGAGAAGCACGTCGGGGTGTTGATCGCGACGGACGTCGCCGCGAGGGGTCTCGACCTCGACGACATCACGCTCGTCGTGAACTACGACCCGCCGCAGGACGACAAGGGGTACGTCCATCGGGTCGGCCGTACCGCGCGAGCGGGTCGCACCGGCACGAGCGTCACGTTCGTGACTCCCGAGCAGCTCGGCGACGTGAGCCGCATGGCCGCGCGCCTCGACCTGCACGCGGAGTTCGAGCTAGAGGGCATGAAGGTCGCGCCGCCGCGAACGGTGTTCAGCGGCAGTTCCCGCGGTCGCCGCTCGGGCCTGCGCGGACCGAAACGTCGTCGCTAGTCCATCCTGGGCTAGACGGCACCGCCCTCCACCACGGTGAGCCCTGCCCGACGGTGGAGCGCGAGGATCTCGTCGGCCGGCACCGGCCGGGAGAAGAAGTATCCCTGACCGAGGGTGCACCCTCGGTCGGTGAGGAACCGCCATTCGCCCTCGGTCTCGATGCCCTCCGCGAGCGGCGTCATGCCGAGGTTCTCGGCGAGGGAGATCATGGCCGAGACCATGCTGGCCGCGTCGCGATCGAGGTCGATGTCGCGCACGAAGGAGCGATCGATCTTGAGGATGTCGACCGGCATGTGCTTGAGCCGCGCCAGGGAGGAGTAGCCGGTGCCGAAGTCGTCGATCGCGAGCTTCAGTCCCCGCTCGTGCATCTCGAGGAGCAGTTCCACCGTGCGGTCGGGATCGGTCATCGCCGTCGACTCGGTGATCTCGATCGTCACACGCGACGGGTCGACCCCCGCGATCACGATCGGCGCCACCATCTTGCTCACGAGATCGGGTTGCCAGAGCTGGCGAGGCGAGAGGTTGAAGCCCAGCTCCAGCTCGAGGCCCTCCGCGCGCCACTGCGCGTCCTGGCGGCAGATCTCCTCGACCACCCAGTCGCCGATCGCCTCGATCAGACCCATCTCCTCCGCGAGCGGGATGAAGTCCCCGGGGGGGACGAGCCCGCCGTTCGGCTCCGGCCAGCGGATCAGCGCCTCGACCCCGTACATGCGGCCCGAATCGAGCTCGATCAACGGCTGGTAATGCAGCATCCACTGCTTCTGTTCGACGGCCTTTCGCAGTCGGGTCGACATCGAGAGTCGGTTCATCGAGTCGCCGGACTTCCTCGTGTGCACCACGAACCCGCCCGGCCCGATCCTCTTCGACTCGAACATCGCCGTCTCGGAGTTCTTGAGCAGCGTCACCGCGTCCTCGGCGTCGTGGGGAAACACCCCGATGCCCTGGCTGGCCGTGAGGTAGAGCTCGGTGCCGGCGATCTCGAACGGGGCTCGCATCGCCTCCTGGATGCGGATCGCCACCGCCTCCGCGGCGATCGAGCCGCCGTCCTGGCCACCCGGCACGGGCGGGGTCATGTCGAGGTCGGCGAGGAGCACGAGGAACTCGTCGCCGCCTGGGCGGGCCACGAGGTCGGTGTCGCGGGTCGCCTCTCGGATGCGGTCGGCCAGCACCTTGATGAGCTCGTCGCCCATCTCGTGGCCGAGCGAGTCGTTCACGAGTTTGAAGTCGTCGAGGTCGACCGAGATCACGGCCACTCCGAGCCCGCTGCGGCGAGCGCGGGCCAGTGAGAGGTCGAGCAGCTCGTCGAACATCGCCCGGTTCGGCATGTCCGTCAGCTTGTCGTGGTACGCGAGGTAGGCGATGCGCTCCTCCGCTGCCTTGCCCTCGGTGATGTCCAGCATCACGCCTTGCACCATCACCGGCCGACCCTCGGCATCGTTCAGGACCACCGCGGAATCGCGGAACCACACGAGGCGACCGTCGCGCCCGATCATGCGGTACTCCACCGAGTAGGGCTCGCCGGCCTCGATGCCGCGTTCGACGGCTTCGATCGTGCGCGCCCGGTCGTCCGGGTGCATCAGGTCCACCCACAGGGTGCTGTCACCGACGTACTCGGAGGGATCGACCCCGAGGATCGTGGTGATCTGCGGGCTTACGTACACGGTCGTCCAGTTCTCGTCGGCGAGGTCCTGGTAGACGATCGCCGGGATCTGCTCGACGAGGGCGCCGTACTTGGTCCGGGCCTCATACAGCTGCCCCCGTGTGGCGACGTCGGCGGTGACGTCGCGCATCATGCCGAGCCAATACATTGGCGTGCCGTGCCCGTCGCGGACCAGCACACTGTCTTCCTGCACCCAGATCACGCGGCCGTCGCCGTGGATCGCGCGGTACTCGAGGTGGAAGGGCTCGCCCGTCGCGGTCGCGTGATCGCTCGTGGCCACGACTCGATCGCGGTCCGCCGGATGCACGACATCCACCCAGCTCGATCGGCGGGTGAGCCATTCCTCGCGGGACACGCCGAAGAGGGTCTCGATGCCGGGACTGACGTCGACCATCGGATCGTCGATCCCGATGCCGTCGATGTACACGATCGCCGGGAGCCGATCGATGAGGCCGCGGTAGCGGACCTCGAGGTCCTGCAGCTGCGACTGCAGGTCGGCGAGACCACCGTCCACGCCCGGGGGAGCGACGACGGTCGAGGGGAAGAAGCCCTGCTGGGCCGTCACCGCCTCTGGGGTCACCTGCATCGTCTCGTCGTCGAAGGTCACGCCGCCCGCCTGTTCGTGCACGTCTGATCGCCGGATCGATGCCGACAATCGGATACATCGGCCTGCGGCGAAGCCCGCTTGAACGCTTTGCCACCCCCACGCCGGGGGCGTCAGCAGGTGGTTTCGTCAGGCAGGAGGGGCCGGAACGCGATCGCGTATCGCTGCCCGGCGCTGGTCCAGGGGGTGAGCTGGTTCGCCTCCGCCGCCCGCGGCTCGAGGCGGTCGGTCCAGTCCGTGCCCGCCACGACGAGACAGCGGTAGCCCGAGCCGACGTCCTCCCCGATGCCGCGGAGCGGCTCGTCGAGCGGCCACTCGATCTCCGGTTGGGGCAGGTCGGCCTGACCGCGATACCTCGAGACGAAGGCCCGGACGCCGGCCACGTCGTACACCTCGCTCGCCTCGACCGAGCCCTCGGGCAGCCAGGTCTCCAGGGAGGCGAGCTGATCGATCAGCTCGAGCAGCGCCTGCCTCGCTTCGTACTCCTCGTCGGGCATGCCGGGTGGCTGTCCGGTCAGCTCGTCGAGGGCGTACACGCGGATGGTGCGATCGACCCCTCCTGCCCGGAGCGTGAACACGGTCTCGGGTGCGTCGGCGATGCCGACCGAGCCCATGTCGATGAGGTCGCCCACGGTGTCGAGGCCCGCATCGAACGCTGCGTCGAGGATCGCATCCACTCCGTCCTCGTCGACATGCGTCGTCTCGAGCGCGGGGATCGCCGGACCCGGGTAGATCTCGATCTGCGGGCCCGGCCGCACGATCGTGCCGTCGCCGTACAGCGAGAACGAAGGAAGGTTCGTGAGCTGGTACTCCGGGGGCGTGAACCCACCCTCGTACCCCCACCGGAGCAGGAGGTCGTCGGGGGCGGTCCCGTGGTCGACGGAGGGCGAGGGAGGGTCGTTACCGTCCGTCGAGGGCTCGGCACAGGCGACCATGGCGAGGATCAGCGCGATGGGAGCGATCGGTCGGAGCTTCACGGCTCGTCCTTCCACCTCGGGTCACGCTCAGACGCGTGTCGGCGACGGATCGGTTCCCGGCGCAGGGTACCCTGCGGGCGTGAACGGAACGATGCGGGCCCTGCGCAAGACCGCCCGGGGTCCCGGGGCGGAGCTGGTCGAGATCGCGATCCCGGAGCCGGCTGACGACGAGGTCCTGGTTCGGGTGCACGGGGCCTCCATCTGCGGCACCGACCTGCATATGCTCGAGTGGAACGAGTGGGCCGATCGGCGCGTCCGCGACGTGCCGATGACCTTCGGCCACGAGGTCGCCGGAACCGTCCACGCCGTCGGCGACGAGGTGCACCACCTGCATCCGGGTGCCTTCGTCGCCGCCGAGACGCACATCGCGTGCGGCCACTGCACGACGTGTCAAACGGGTCGCGCGCACATCTGCGAGAACCTCCGCATCCTCGGGGTCGACACGGAAGGCGCGTTCGCGGAGTACGTCGTGCTCCCGGCCCAGAATGCGTGGGTCGTGGGTGAGGGCATCGATCCCGACGTCGCCTCGATCATGGAGCCGTTCGGGAACGCGGTGCACGCGGCGTTCGGCACGGGTGGCGGGGAGGACATCGCCACGAACTCGGTCGCCGTGATCGGGTGCGGTCCGATCGGCATGTTCGCGGTCGGAGTGGTTCGGGCGCTGGGAGCCTTCGAGGTGATCGCGATCGAGCCCAACGCCTATCGGCGCACCAAGGCGTCGGAGATGGGTGCCGACGTGCTGCTCGACCCGACCGAGGTCGATCCCGTGGCGGCGGTGCTCGGGCAGACGAGGGGCGCCGGCGTCGAGGTGGTGCTGGAGATGAGCGGGAACGCGCGTGCGATCGATCAGGGCACCCGCATGCTCGGCCGGGGCGGGCGCATGTCGCTCCTGGGCCTGCCCGACGCGGCGGTCACGCTCGACCTGAACGATCAGGTGATCTTCAAGGAAGCCAGGTTGCAGGGCATCACAGGCCGGGAGATGTTCCGAACCTGGCAACAGACCACGACATTGCTGTCGACAGGACGGGTCGACGTCTCGCCTGTGATCACGCATCGTTTCGGCCTCGACCGGTGGCAGGAGGCGTTCGACACCACAGCCTCCGGCCAGTCGGGCAAAGTCATCCTGGCGCCCGGCACCACCGACTAGAGGTAGCCGGCCTCCGTCGCAGCACGCGCGGAGGTGGATCCGCCCTCGGGCACGTGGGCGCCCTCGCGTTCCACCGCGAGGTCGACCTTGAACGAAAGACGCTCGGGCTCGCCCTCGTCGACCCGGAGCTCGAACGCGTAGGTGCCCGGTTCCCTGAAGACCAGCCCGTCGAGGTTCAGGGCCAGCGGCACGATCGTCTCCTCCAGGCCGTCGGTCGCCTCGCTCGCTCCGAAACCGATGCGGATCGCCTGCTTCGCCGTCCCCTCGGCGTCGGTCGCGAGCATGGCCGGTGTGCCGCTCGGGTCGAGCAGGCGGAGCTCGACTGAGTGCCGACCGGCTTCCCCCGCTTCCAGCACGATGAGGGCGCCGATGCCGATGCGATCGTGTCGGGTCGGGAACCTGCGCGTCGCGAGCCGGTTCCATCCGGCGCCGAGCACGTACAGCTTGCCCTCGACCGCCTGCACTCCGTCGGCGAGGAAGGCGCGGACCCTCATGCGAGCCATCCTACGCTCGACCCTCGCCGGGTAGGGTTCGCCTCAGGAGCGCCGGGACCGAGCCTGCGCGACGATCGAGGAAGCGAGGGGACCGATGTCCGGCACGCTCGACTACCTGAAGGACGAGCTCGCGACGCTCGAGCGCGACGGGCTGTTGCTGCACCCGCGCACCCTGGAAGGACGGCAGGGAGCGCGGGCACGCTACGACGGGCGGGACGTGATCAACCTCGCCTCGAACAACTACCTGGGCTTGGCGAGCCACCCGCGGATGAACGAGGCGGCTGCCGCCGCGGCGATGGAGTTCGGCGCCGGGTCGGGCGCCGTGCGCACGATCGCGGGGCAGATGACGATGCACCGCGAGCTCGAGGCGCGTTTCGCGACCTTCAAGCACGCGGAGGCCGCCCTGATGTTCCAGTCGGGCTTCACCGCGAACGCGGGCACGGTCGCGGCGATACTCACGAAGGAAGACGTGATCGTCTCCGACCGCCTGAACCACGCCTCGATCATCGACGGAGCCCGGCTGTCGCGCGCGGAGATCGCGGTCTTCGATCACCGCGACGCCGACCACGCAGACCGGCTGCTCGTCGAGACGGCGCGGCCCGGGCGGCGCCAGCTGCTGATCACCGACGGCGTCTTCTCGATGGACGGCGACATCGCTCCGTTGCCCGCACTGGTCGAGGTCGCGGAGCGCCACGGCGCGATCATGATGGTCGACGACGCGCACGCCTCGGGGGTGCTCGGCACCGGCGGCGCGGGCACCGTCGATCACTTCGGGTTGCCCGGGCGCGTCGACATCCAGGTCGGCACGCTCTCGAAAGCGATCGGAGTACTGGGCGGGTTCATCGCCGGCCCCACGCACTTGATCGAGTGGCTGCAGAATCGCGGGCGCCCGTACCTGTTCTCGACGAGCGCCCCACCGCCCGTCGTCGCCGCCTGCATCACCGCGCTCGACGTGATCGCCGACGAGCCCGAGCGCCTGGCTCGGCTGTGGTCGAACACGGAGCTCTTCAAGACGGGGTTGCACGATCTGGGGTACGAGACGGGCGCGAGCGAGACGCCGATCACGCCGGTGATCACGCGCGACGAGGAGCGGACGCAGGCGTTCGCGGTCCGCCTTTTCGAGGAGGGCGTCTTCTGCCCCGCGATCGTGTTCCCGACGGTCGGCAAGGGCCTCGCGCGGGTGCGCACGATCGTGACGGCCGACCACACGGGAGACGACCTGCGCGAGGCGCTCGAGGTCTTCGCCCGGGTGGGGTCGGAGCTCCGGCTGCGGTGAGGGTCAGGCGGGCGCGACGACCCGCGCCTGGATCCCCGCGAGCAACAGGTCGAGCCCGAACTCGAACTGCTCATCCGGGTCGCACGCGGCGAGGTGGGGCAGCGCCGCGACGATGCAGGGCAACCGCTCCGGCGGCAAGAGCTGCGCGATGGCCTCGTCGGGCAGCTTCGAGTGCACCGCGTTGAGGTCGACCGCCTTCCCGCCGCGCATGGTGCCCGCCGAGAACATCGCGCCCACCTCCATCATCACCACGCCCATGATGTAGCCCCCCAGCACGTTGAACACGAGGACGCCCTCTCGCTCGTCGATGCCCGCGCGGCCGATCACACGGAGGGCGAACTCCATCGGCATCAGGGACTCGAGGTCGGTCATCGGTCGCTGGCGATCGGCCCACAGGGCGATCACGTTCGGGTGGTGGCGCAGCACGCGGCGCCACTCGCGCGCGCCGTCGCGGGCGACCTCGATCCACGGGCGGTCCTCGTCGGGGAACCGGAAGTCGCGCATCACGAGCGCGCAGATGCCGTCGAGCAGGTCTTCCTTGTCGCGCACGTGGTGGTAGAGCGACATGGCCTCGACCCCGACCTCGCGGGCGACGCGGCGCATCGAGACGGCGTCGAGGCCCTCCTCGTCCATGATGCGGAGCGCCGCCTCGACGATGCGGTCGCGCGTCAGACGCTCTCTCATGGGAGCTGCCACTGCTCCGTTCTTGCGGTTCCTTGCGGGCATTCGATCGTTCTCCGTCGGTGGGGTTGACAGGCTTACGGTGTATGCCTATGCTCCCGTACGCCGTAAGCATACAGCGTACGTCAAGCGCCGGCCGGGAGCCGGCGGAGAAGGGGGGAAACCCGGGATGCGCATCAATCCCGAATCGCTCGCGAGGGCGAGCAGCCGTCACCCCGGCAGGACGGTGGCGATCTGGCTCGCGATCCTCGTCGTGGGGATCGCCTCGACGGCGACCTTGCTGGGCCCGGCGCTCACCACCGACTTCGACTTCACGAACGTGCCCGAGGCCAAGCGCGCTCAGCAGCTGCTCGAGGAGCGTCAGCTCGAGGAGGACATCGCCACCGAGACGTTCGTCGTGACGACAGAGTCGGACGCAGGCATCGAGGATCCGGCGTTCGCCGAACAGGTCAACGGGTTGCTGTCCGAGCTCTCGGCGCTCGGACCCGAAGTCGTCACGACCGTCCCCGCTTCGTTCCCGATGCCGGAAGAAGCGGCCGCCGATCCACGCGTGGCCGCGCTCGGGCCGATCCCGTCCGAGGACGGGCAGGCGGTGCTGTTCACCGCGGTGCTGGCGGGGGATCTCGACGACGCCACCGGTCACGCCCTCGAGGTCGAGGAGGTGCGCGAGGCTTACTCGAGGGACGGCATCGAGGCCTACCAGCTCGGACAGGTGAGCTCCTCGGAGGACTTCAAGCGCATCTCCGAGGAAGACCTGCGCTTCGGCGAGAGCGTCGGCGTGCTCGCCGCGATCATCGTCCTGATCGTCGTGTTCGGGGCCGTCGTGGCCGGGCTCACGCCGATCGTCATGGGGATCTTCGCGATCGCGGTCACGCTCGGCGTGGTCGGTCTGTTCGGGGTGCTGTGGGACTTCAGCTTCTTCACGCCGAACCTGATCTCGATGATGGGCCTGGCCGTCGGCATCGACTACTCGCTGTTCATCGTCTCCCGGTACCGGGAGGAGCGTTCGAAGGGGCGGGAGAAGCTCGACGCGATCGCGATGTCGGGCGCCACGGCGAACCGGGCGGTGTTCTTCAGCGGCCTGACCGTGGTGCTGGCGCTCGCCGGCATGCTGCTCGTGCCGACCACGATCTTCCGGAGCCTCGCTGGCGGCGCGATCATCGTCGTGCTCGTCTCGGTCGCGGCGTCGATGACGCTGCTGCCGGCGATCCTCGCGATGCTCGGCGACAAGATCAACGCCGGGCGCATCTTCGGCCGCAACCGCACGATCGAACACGGTCGTCCGGGAGGGTTCTGGGACCGTGCCACGCGCGCGGTCATGGGCAGGCCCGTCGTGTGGCTCGTGCTGGCGGGCGGCTTCATGATCCTCCTGTCGTTGCCGTACTGGCTCCAGGGTCATCCCGAGGACGACGGTCAGGGCATCAAGACCGGGCTGGCCGGCATCGAGACGCTGCCCGATGATGCCCAGTCCAAGCAGGCGTTCGACGCGATCGTGGAGCGGTTCCCGGAGGCGGGCGCCCAGGCATCGGTGAAGATCGTCGTGGTCGGCGACGGTGCCGTCGGCACACCCGGTGCCGAGGCCGGCGCGCCCGGTGAACTCGAGCCCGAGGTCGCGGCGTCCGTCGACGCGTTCAGCGCATCGATCGCCGATGATGCAGAGCTCGGCGACCCGTTGCCGGTGCAGGTGAGCCAGGACGGCTCGCTCGCCGTGATCGAGGTGCCGCTCACGGGCGCCGCGACCGACGGGCAGAGCGAGGCTGCCGTCGCGACGGTCACGCGGCTTCGCGAGACGTACGTGCCGGACGCGTTCGACGACAGCGGTGCACAGGAGGTCCTCGTCGGCGGCGACACCGCGTTCGTGAAGGACTTCTTCGACATCAGCGACAGCTACACGCCGCTGATCGTGCTGCTGGTGTTGGGCTTGTCGTTCGTGCTGCTCACGATCGTGTTCCGGTCGCTCGTCGTGCCGGCGAAGGCGATCGTCATGAACCTGCTGTCGGTCGGTGCCGCCTACGGCCTGATCGTGCTGGTCTTCCAGAAGGGAGGGCCGACGATCGGCGAGTCGATCGCGAACCTGTTCGGGTTCGAGCAGGTCGATGCGATCGAGGCGTGGCTGCCGCTGTTCCTGTTCTCGATCCTGTTCGGCCTGTCGATGGATTACCACGTGTTCCTCCTCACCCGGATCAGGGAGGAGTACGACAAGACCGGCGACAACGCGGAAGCCGTCGCATATGGGCTGCGCACGACGGGGGGCATCATCACCGGCGCGGCGATCATCATGGTCGCGGTGTTCGCCGGGTTCGCCGCCGGTCGGTTGACGTCGCTCGAGCAGATGGGCTTCGGCCTGGCGGTGGCGGTCTTCATGGACGCCACGATCGTCCGCTCGATCCTTGTGCCGTCGACGATGCGGTTGCTCGGCGATCGCAACTGGTACCTGCCGGGGTGGCTGCAGTGGCTGCCCAAGGTCGACGTCGAGGGACACGAGGCGGCGGGCGAGACCGCGGTCGTCGTCCCCGACAGCCCTGCCGAGCTCGTGGAGGCCGAGGCCAAGGAGTAGCGGCGCGTGGGAGCGAGGCGAGGAGGGGGCTGGACATCCCCTCCTCGTCGCGTCCGTGGGTAGGCGGGCGCCTGGCATGGGTAGGCTGTCTTCGGGAGCGTCAGAAGGAGGCAGCCCATGACCGATCGTGTACCGACCCTCGACCCGAAGGTCGCCGATGATCTGCAGGCGACCTTGGTGGACCTGATCGACCTGGCCCTGCAGGCCAAGCAGGCGCATTGGAACGTGACCGGCGGCAACTTCCGATCGGTGCACCTGCAGCTCGACGAGATGATGACCGAGTACCGCGCCTGGTCCGACGTCGTCGCCGAGCGCATCGTGGCGATCGGCGTCGCTGCCGACGGGCGTGCCCGTTCGGTCGCCGACGGCAGCGTGCTCGCCGCTTTCCCCGACGGCACGGTCGGCGACCATGACGTGATCGGGTTGTTCGTCGAGCGCCTGGAAGCCACGGCGGGTGCGTTCCGCGAGCGGATGGATCGCCTCGGCGACACCGATCCGGTGAGTCAGGACATCCTGATCGAGATCGTCGCGGGCATCGAGAAGCAGCTCTGGATGGTGCGGACCCAGCTCACGTGAGCGGGGAGCACGAGGCGGTCAGGGCCGCGCTCGGCCGCGTCGGCGCGTGGACGTTCGCGTTCGACGCTCGCTCGGCCGAACAGATCGGCATCGATGCGAGGGCGCTCGAGTCGCTCGGGTTCGAGGCGGTTTGGGTCCCGGAGGGTTCGACTTCGCGCGACATCTTCGCGCACCTGTCGCTGCTCGCCACAAGGTCGGAGCGCATCACGGTCTGCTCGGGGATCGCGAACATCACCGCTCGTGCGCCCGAGGTGATGGCCGCCGGCGCACGCACGCTCGCCGATACGTTCGGCGAACGGGTCGTGCTCGGCATCGGCGTCGGCCACGAGTACTCGACCGAGGCGCGCGGGTACGCATGGGAACGGCCGCTGACTCGCATGCGCGCCTACCTCGAGCGCATGGACGAGGCGCCGTGGGACGCGCCGAAGCCACGGGTGGGGGTTCGCCGCATGCTCGCGGCGCTCGGCGACGGGATGCTGCGGCTGTCCGCGGAGCAGGCGCTCGGTGCCCACACCTACTTCGTGCCGGTCGCGCACACGGTGCACGCCCGCGACGTGCTCGGCGCCGAGCCCGTGCTCGCCGTCGAGCTGACCGCGGTCCTCGAGACCGATCCCGACCGAGCGCGAGCGGTTGCGCGCGGCTGGACGAGCGGGTACCTGGAGCTGCCGAACTATGCTCGGAACCTCGAGCGCTCGGGGTTCGAGCCGGGCGACCTCGTCGACGGGGGGAGCGACCGACTCGTCGACGCCACGGTCGCCTGGGGGGATGAGCAGGCGATCGCCGCACGCGTGCGCGAGCACCTCGCCGCGGGAGCCGACCACGTCTGCGTGCAGTTCGTGAACGGCGACGACGCCGACGTGTGCATGCCAGCGTACCGAGCACTCGCGCCGCTCGTGATGGGCTGAGCTCCGGGCTCAGGCCTCCTCCCGGCGTGCCCCGAGCCGCTCCGCGACGGCGTCGCTGCGGAGCTCGCGGAGCGCGTCGCGCGCGATCCAGCGGGCGCTGCGGCTGTCGAGCTCGAGCAATCGTTCCGCCTCGGCGATCGCCGCATCGCGCAGTGCGAGGTTCCGCTTCCCGATCTGTCGCAGCGCCCAGTTCACGGCCTTCTTCACGACGTTGCGCTCGTCGGTCGCGGCCCGGCGGATTCTCGGGAACCAGGCGATGAACGAGTCGTCGTCGCGGTCGCGACCGTGTACCGCCTGGGCCGCAGCGATCGCGAACGCTGCGCGCTTCACGTACTCCTCGTCGCGACGGCACCAGGCGCGGGCGGCGGCATCGGCCGATCGCGAGGACTGGAAGAGGTTGGTGCAGACCTGGTCGCAGAGGTCCCACGAGTCGAAGTCTTTCGCCCAGGTGTCCATCTGCGTGCGGCTGACCAGGGCCGGGTCATCGACCATCGACGCGAGGATGCGGGCCTCGTGGATCCCCGTCGCCCACAGGTCGAGCGCGAGCTCGTGGTCGCCCCGATGTGCTCGCGCCAGGCGACGCAGCTTCGGGATCGAGACCCCCAGCGCCCGGTCGATCGTGATGCCCACGTGGGCCATGCCGGGCTTGCGCGAGGGATCGGCCAGCGTCCGGAGCTCGGCGACGACCGCCCGGGTATCGGCGTTCACGGCGCGGACCGGGCGGCCGTCGTCGATCCCCGGGACGGGTCGACCGCGCATGCTCGCTGCCCGAGCAGCCGTCCCAGCGTCGTGCGTCGTCGGGCGACGGCGTCGTAGGCGCGGTCGGTCGGCCCCGGCGCGGCCTCGGCGAGAGCCGCGAGCGGGGCGCCGAGCGGCAGCCTGCGGAGCACCCGTGGCACGGCGGCCCCGGCGGACCAGACGCGGTCGTCCGGCTCTACGAGGTGCCACGACCGCGCCCGCAATGGAGGCGGCACCGCTTCCAGGAGCCGGTCGGCCTCGCGATCCTGCAGCGGCACGAACCGCAGTTCCCGGCGTCGGTCCCACGCGCGGAGCCTGTCAGCCGACCAACGGCAGAACCCGCAGTCCTCATCGTAGAGCACGGTCGCCCGGCGCATGGCGACAGGCTATCGGGGTCGATAGGGGTCGAGGGTCACGAGCCGCAGATCCATCTTCCGGATACCGCGGATGATCCTCGGGAGCGCGGCGATCGTGTCTGCGGCGTCGCCACCTCCGTCGTGCAGGAGCACGATCGATCCTGGCCGCACCCGGCGGAGCACGTCGTTCGCGATCTGCTTCGGCGTGCGCGAGGCGTCCCAGTCGTGCGGATCGACGCTCCACATCACGACCCGTTCGCGCTGGCGCCATGCTTCGAGGATCGTGTCGTCGTCGTAGCTCCCGCCGGGGGGCCGGAACAGGGTGGGGTGCGCGCCGATCTCCCGCAGCGCGTCCACGGTCTGCACGATCTCGGCTTCGACCCGATGATCGGGGAGCTCAGCGAACGCCGGCGCGACGGGGTGCGTGAGGGAGTGGTTCGCCACGACATGGCCCGCGTCGAGGACCTTCCGCACGAGATCCGGGCGCTCGACGACGAGCGAACCGATCATGAAGAACGTCGCCCGCACCCGTTCGCGGCGCAAGACCCGAAGCACGGCCTCGGTATGTCCCGGCCAGGGTCCGTCATCGAACGTGAGCGCGACGGCACGGGGGATGCGGGGCCGCCCGTTCGTCTCGACGCGCAGGTCGGCCACTTCGCCCGAGATCCGGCCGACCGTCGTGACCTCCCGGACCCGGAACGTAGCGAGCGTCCGC
Organism: Actinomycetota bacterium; assembly: GCA_035697485.1. Taxonomy (NCBI): domain Bacteria; kingdom Bacillati; phylum Actinomycetota; species Actinomycetota bacterium. The sequence goes on along the minus strand of DASSCU010000024.1, from coordinate 189,151 downwards.
TGCACGAACGCGTTCGTGCGGCCTCGGAGCCGGGTCGTGACCCTCCTCGTGCCCTCGCTCCGATCCTCGCCCTCGAGGCGCACGATGCGGTCGCCGGTGGCGAGCAGGTGGAGCGGATCGGGCGCGTGGCCGTTGAGCTCGACCGTTCCCTCGGACACGTGGCGTTCGAGGATCTCGCCCGTGACCGACAGCAGGCGACCGTCGCGGGCCTGGATGCTCTCACCCTCGGCGAAGTCGCCGTACGTCGTGCCTTGAGGCACCGTCACCGGCTCGCGATCGAGGCGGATGCGCACCGGGGGCGGTGGTGTAGGTGCCGCTTCGACGGCGATCGTGCAGGCGGAAGCCGCCGTCGCCAAGGCGAGCGTGAGCACGACGCATCGGGGCCACAAGGGGAAGGATCGACGCAGCATCGGGTTGCTCCATCATGGCACGGCCTCGCTGGGAACATGGAGACATGGCCGGGTCCACGCGCACGACCGCCGCCGACACCGCGTCTGCTCGGACCGAGCAGCGACCGACCGGAGCCGCGCTCGCCGTGGTCGACGCCGTGGCGCTGCTCACGTTCGTCGCCGTCGGCTTGCGGTCACACCGCATCGGGGCGATCGCCGAGGTCGCGGCCCGCAACGCCGTGCCGCTGGCGGTGACGTGGATCGTCGTGTGCGTCGTCGTCGGCACATACCGCCGCCGCGACGTCTCCTCGCTCGTGATCACGTGGGCGATCGCCGTGCCCGTGGCGCTCGTGGTGCGGACCTGGTGGGTCGGCTCGCCGCAAGGATGGCGCATCGTGGTGTTCCTCGCTGTGGGACTCGCGTTCACGTTGCTGTTCCTGTCGCTCGGCCGTGCGCTCGTCGCCGCGTTCGTCCGGACGAAACCCGTCTGGCGTCGACGGCCGTGACGGGCGAGCAAGTCCCGTCGATACCGGCTCCCGGCGCGGCACGGAGCTTCTGGCTGCAGGAGGCCCTCACCGACGACCCCGGCGACGGCTGCCCACCGCTCACCGCCAAGCTGTCGGCCGACGTCTGCATCGTCGGCGCAGGGTTCACCGGGCTCTGGACCGCGATCGAGCTCTCCGCGAGGGATCCCGGACTGCGGATCGCGCTCGTCGAACAGGACATCTGCGGCGGCGGCGCAAGCGGTCGCAACGGGGGATTCTTCTCGTCGTCGTGGTGGGACGCGCCGGCCACGTGCGCGCTCTTCGGAGAGGACGAGGGGCTGCGCTACCTGCAGGCGGTCGCCGACACGGTCGGCGAGGCGGGCGCGTGGCTCGAGGCCAATGGCGTCGACGCGTGGTTCCACCACGAGGGCACGATGCGAGTCGCGACGGGACCGTGGCAGACCGACGTCGACGAGACCTCTGCGGCGGCGTTCCTCGAAGCGAGGGGGCTTGGCGATCGACTGCGGCCGATCCCGCTCGACGAGGCTCGGGCGATCGCCGACTCACCCCGATTCACCGAGGCGCGGTTCGGTCCCGACGGCGCCATCGTCCAGCCGGCCCGGCTCGCGCGAGGCCTGCGTCGTGTCGCGCTCGAGCGAGGGGTCCACATCTTCGAGCGGACGGCGATGACCGGGCTCGATCGTTCGCGGCCGGCGGTCGTGCGCACGACCCACGGCGCGGTGAAGGCTCGGGCGGTGGTGCTCGCGATCGGCGCGTGGGCGGCTGGTTGGCCCGGCTTCCGCCGCAGCTTCGGCGTGATCGCGGACCACGTGGTCGCAACCGAGCCGATCCCCGACCGCCTCGAGGAGATCGGTTGGACGTCGCAGGTGGGCATCGGCGACGGGCGGGAGCTCGTGTACTACCTGCGTCCGACCGACGACGGACGCATCGTGATCGGCGGCGGCGCCCTGAGCGTCGTGTTCGGTGGCAGGGCAGGGGGGCGAGCGGCCTCGCACGACCGCCGTGTTGCCGAGGCCGCCGCCCGAGGGCTGCTCTGGCTCTTCCCGCAGCTGGAGGGCATCCGTTTCACCCACGCGTGGGGCGGACCGATCGACCAGACCGCCACGTTCCTGCCGTTCTTCCGCACGCTCGAGCCCGGCAACGTGCACGCGGGCATGGGGTTCTCCGGGCACGGGCTATCCCAGACGATGCTGGGCGGGCGCATCCTCGCCTCGATGGTGCTGGGCCTCGACGACGAGTGGACCTCGATGCCGGTCGTCGGGCCCGAGGCGAAGTCGCCGCCCGAACCCCTGCGCTTCCCGGCGGTGTGGCTCTCGTCGCGGGCGCTCGAGGCGGGCGACCGTCGCGCCGACGCGGGTCGGTCGCGCGGCATCCTGCTGGATGCGGCCGGGTACGCGCCGCTGGCGTATCGGGAGTGGGTCGCGAAGAGGGCCGCGCGACACCGTCGCCGCTGATCAGTATCGGTCGTCGTGCGGCGGCAGGTGCTCGGGGTCGTGCTGCGCCTCGTTCACGCGGTAGCGGGTGACCCGCTGCTCGGTGATCTGCCGATCGTACTCTGCCCGGAACTCGCGGGTCGCTCGCTTGAAGCCCCACCATGCGAGCGCGGCCAGCACGGTCACCGTGAGCAGGGCGGTGATCACGAGGAACGCCACCGCCTTCAGCACGGCTCCGAGCACACCGAACACGGCGGCGAGCAACAGCAGGATCAACACGAGCACGAACATCCCGTCCCTAGCCTACGGCGCTTCGCGCGAAGCGTTCGATGCGGCGGGCGACGGCGTCCAGATGCTGCAGAGGCAGGTCGTGGATGCCCCGCATCCATGAAACCGTGACCGCTCGCCCACGAGTGAGCTCCTGCACCTTTGCTGCCGCCCGACGCGCCCTCACGTCGCGGTCGGCGTCGGTGCCGTGAGCGACGATCGCGAGCGTGGGCGCGGCGACCCGGGTCCACAGGTCATCGGGGTCCTGTTCCCAGATCGCCCGCAGGATGCGGAAGTGGTTCGAGCGGGCCAGGCGCGGCGCGATCGTGCCGTCGCGACGCACGCGCATCACCGAGAGCATCTGGGTCTCGACGTCGGGCGTGACGTCGACGGCGTCGGCCATGAACATGCGCATCACTCCACGGAACTCCTCGAACGGCATGCCCGCGAGGTTCGGCGGTGCGAGCAACTCCTTCGCCGCCGCCCAGTCGAGCTCGTCGCGCATGCGGAGCAGGCCACCGTCGACGAGCACGGCGCCGGCGACCGACCGGCGGTGGCGTGCCGCCAGCTCGAGCGTCACCATCGCGCCCACGAGTGCCCGACCACGATCGGGCGGCCGAGGCCGGTGTCGCGCGCGACCGCGAGCGCGTCGGCCACGACATGGGCGAACCCGTAGCCCCGGTTCGGCTTGCCGCTCAGGCCGTGCCCGCGCGCATCGAACGTCACGACGCGGAACCGTCGTGTGAGCCGGGGCAGCACCCCGTCCCAGATGCGTTGGGACGACGCCAGGCCGTGATGGAGCAGCAGCCCCGGCGCAGTGGGCGTGGGCGCCTCGTGCAGGCGCACCGACAGGCGGACCCCACCGCTGCCGACGACGACCGCGCTCGTCACCTCGGGCATACTGCGCAGCATGGCAGACGGATTCCGCTCCCCGCTCACCGCCGACGCCAACAAGGGGAAGGTCGCGATCGTCACCGGCGGGGGCACCGGCATCGGGCGGGCGACGGCCCGCGAGCTCGCGCGCACCGGCGCACGCGTCGCGATCTGCGGGCGACGTCCGGAGCCCATCGAAGCCGTGCGGGCGGAACTCGACGCGTCCGGGTCCGATGTGCTCGCCGCCACCTGCGACGTGCGAGAGCCCGACGAGGTCGCCGGGTTCCTCGCGAGGGTCGACGAGCGCTTCGGCGGTGCCGACGTGCTCGTGAACAACGCCGGCGGGCAGTTCGCGGCGGCCGCCGAGGACATCTCCCTCAAGGGCCTTCGAGCGGTGCACCGGCTGAACGTCGACGCCGTGTGGCACCTCACGCACGAGGTGGCCACGCGGTGGATGATCCCGCGACGACGCGGCACGATCCTCGTCATCGGGTTCAGCCCTCGTCGTGGCATCCCGATGATGGCGCACTCGTCGATGGCGCGATCCGCCCTTGAGACGATGGCCTCCTCACTGTCGAACGAGTGGTCTCGTTACGGCATCCGCGCCGTGTGCATCGCGGCGGGATTGATCGAGACGGAGGGGCTCCAGCAGTACGGAGGCGACGAGGTGGTGGCAGGGTTCGCGGCCCAGGTGCCGATGCGTCGGGCGGGCTTGCCCGAGGAGGTCGCCGCGACGATCGCGTTCCTCGCCTCGGCGGGCGGTGGTTACATCACGGGGTCGTCGGTACTCGTCGACGGCGGCGCCGACGCGTGGGGGCAGGGCGCGGCGCCTCCCGAGATCGAGCCGCCCGAAGCCTAGCCGTCGCGCTCCTTGCGGCCCGCACGTCCGTTCCCGCAAGATGGGCCCGGTGGACCCTCGGCACGATGTTCCCGGGCTCGATCGGCGGGCGTTCCTGCGACGACTCGCTGCCGTCGGCGTCACGTTCCCGGCGTTGCTGGCGGCCTGCGACCGCGACCGGGGAGGGCGACTGGGGTCAGGGGCGAGACCGGTCGGCCCGACGTTCGAGAGCCGCAAGCCGGACGACGAGGGAGTGCTCAGGGTCTACGAATGGCGTGATTACCTGTCGAAAAGCACGCTCTCGTCGTTCGAACGTTCGTTCCCGAGGGGTTCCGTGCGGGTCGAGGTCGAGAGCTTCACGCACATGGACGAGGCGATATCGCGCCTGCAGGACCCCGACACGCGGTTCGACGTGTTCTTCCCGACGATCGATGTCCTGCCGGGGTTGATCGACGCGGGGTTGCTGCGCCCGCTCGACCACGGTCGGCTCCCCAACGTCGGCAACCTCTGGCCCTGGTTCCGTGAGGGCGGTGGGCCGTTCTACGACCCAGGGCAGCGATACTCGCTGCCGTACACCGTGTACGTGAGCGGCGTGGCGTGGCGGTCCGACATGGTCGATGCGGCCGATGCGCCCGATGCGGCGACCGACCCGTGGGGCGTCTTCTGGAACCCGGACTACCGCGGGCGGGTCGGCATGTACGACGGCTTCCTCGAGGCGATCTCGCTCGCCTTGTTGCGTGACGGCGTCCTCGACGTGCGCACCGCGACCGACGCGCAGCTGGACGCCGCGGTGGGTTCGCTCGCCGACGCCGTCTCGCTCACCCACGTGCGGTTCACGAACGACGGAGTCGAGGAGGGCCTGCCCGAGGGTGCGTTCGCCGCCCACCAGGCGTGGTCGGGCGACGTGCTGTCTGCCCCGGGGTACGCGGCGGCCGAGGGCGACTTCGACCTCGGCGCGAAGCTCCGGTTCTGGTCCCCCCCCGGATCGGAGAAGATCGTCGGGTGCGACCTGATGGCGGTCTGCGCGCGTGGCCGGCACCCCGAGCTCGCGCACGCGTTCCTGAACCACCTGCTCGACACGCGCGTCGGCGTGGAGAACTTCTGCTGGAACGGTTACCAACCGCCCCTCGAGGGGGTCACGCCCCAGGCGTTCGCGGCACCCGACTCGCCGTGGCACATGGAGGTGCCGCCGAACCTGATCAGCACGCTGCTCGACAACGGCACGTTCGCCGATGCGCAGATGCTCGTGGGGTTCGGCCCGAGCGAACGCGCGCGCTGGCTCGACTACTGGAAGCGCCTCGCCCCCGGCACCTGAGCGGGCGTTCCCACACGGTCGGGCAGCCAGGTGAGGTCCGCGTCGTAGGCCTCGAAGACCGCCACGAAATCGCCTGTCGAGGCATCGACCACCTGAACGAGCACATTGCGCGGCGTGCAGCCGTCGCCGTCGCCGCTGCGCGAGGGCGAGACGAAGTCACCCTTGGCCGTGAAGTAGCAGAGGTCGCGTGTGAAGAACACCCACGACGGCCCCCAACCGCCGTCGACGGGGTCCTCGACCGCGGCCAGCGTGACGGAGACGTGGGTGCCACCCGCCGCGCCGGTGAGTCCTCGCCACGCCTGCAGCGGATCGATCGCTGGATCGAAGCCGTCGACCGGAAGCAGGTCGTAACCGAACGTACCGGGGATCTCCTGGCGGACCGATTGGTGAAGGGGTGCGAACGGCGCCGGGTCGTCGACCAGGCTGCACGACGCGACCAGGAGCACGACCGTCACCAGGGAAGCCGAACGCACCAGCCGAGCGTACCCCGAGCGTCGGCACGGCGGGGCCGAAGAGGGGGTTCACCCGACGATCCTGCGGGCGTAGCGTGGGCGCGACCGTCCGACCGAGCGTGCCCGCGGGAAGGGGGAGCCGATGTACGGCACCGTGGCGCGCACGCGGGTGAAGCCCGAGAACCGGGAGCAGCTCAGCAAGGTCACTGAGCGGCAGGGCTACGACGAGGTCCCTGGGTTCGTGACCTCCTACGTGCTCTTCGAGAACGACAGCGACACCGCCTGGATGTTCGCCGTCTTCACCGATCGTGAAACGTACGAGCGCAACGCCGACGACCCGGCGCAGCACGAGCGGTACCTCGAGTACCGAGCGCTGCTCGAGGACGAGCCCGAGTGGCACGACGGGGAGATCGAGCAGGACACCGCGTAACGGTTCACTCGCCGAGGGCTGCCGAAGAGCGACGTCGGTCCGGACCTCGGGAAGGTCACGCTAGGCTGCCCGCCATGACCTTCCACGTCGCGCAGATCAACGTCGCCCGCCTGCGGGAGCCGCTCGACCGCCCGTCGATGCAGGCGTTCGTCGACGGGCTCGAACCGATCAACACGCTCGCGGATGCGAGCCCCGGGTTCGTGTGGCGACTGCAGACCGACGACGGCGACGCGACCGCGCTCCGGGTCTTCGACGACGACATGATCATCGTGAACATGTCGGTTTGGGACTCGGTCGAGGCGCTCCACGCGTTCGTGTTCCGGTCGGAGCACGCGGGCTACCTGCGACGCCGGTCCGAGTGGTTCGAGAAGCTCGCCGAGGCATCGACGGCCCTGTGGTGGATCCGGGCGGGTGAGACCCCGATGGTCGAGGACGCGAAGACGAAGCTCGAGTCGCTCCGTGCGCGGGGTCCGACCCGCGAGGGGTTCACGCTCCGCGATGCGTTCCCGCCGCCGCCGAGCTCACACTCGTGAGCGTGGGGCCATGAGTCCCGCGACGATGATCCCGACGGTGGCGATCACGATTACGGCCATCGCCGCCCGCAGATCGATCGTCTGGGCGACATAACCAAAGAGCGGCGGGCTCCAGATGAAACCCGTGTAGCCGACCGTCGTGACGGCGGCGATCGCGCTGGTGGGATCCTCGTCGATGTCCTCGGTGAGGCTGAACCCCGCGGGTGCGGCCGCGCTGATCATGAACCCGAGGATCAGGTAGGCGATCGCCACGACGACGAGGTCGTCAGTGGCGATCGCGAGCAGACCTCCTACGAAGGATCCCGCCCCGGCCACGATGATCGTCGTGCGAGGGCCGAGCCCGAAGAGCACCTTCCCCGCGAAGAGCCTGCCGAGGAAGATCGCGCCCGAGAACGCGATGAAGGCGAGCGACGCGACCCCCGCCGATGCGCCGAGCTCGTCGCGGAGGTACAGGCCCGACCACGCATCCATCGACCCCTCCACGAGGAACGCGAACAGCACGGTGAGCGCCGGTACCCAGAGCGCCGGCGTGCGGAAGAGCGCGGAGACCGACAAGACGGCCTGGGCACCCTCGGGGCTGCGCTCAGGGGGCGCGGTCCGTGCGTTCCAGGCGGCGGTGACGGCGAGCGTGAGACCCGCGAGAGCCAGCCCCCACCGGTAGTCGACGTCGGCGACCAGCAGCAGCCCCGCGATCGCGGCTCCCGTGACGCCGCCGAGCGCGTACGAGGCGTGGAGCCACTGCAGCACCGGGCGCCTCGTGGCGACCTCGACCCGTTGGGCAGCCACGTTCAGGTAGACGTCGATCAGGCCGTTGCCGGCGCCCACGATCAGGAACCCGAGGGCGATGATGGCGGTCGGCTGATACGCGATCACGAGCGAGCCCCCGGCGAGCACGAGCATGGACAGCGGGACGGTCGTCGTGAGCGGCAGCCGCTGCAGCCTCGGGGCGCCCACGAGCATCACCGCGACCGCCGTCAGCGACAGCATCGTGTAGAGGGCACCGAGCCGGCTCGACGTCAGCCCGTGGAACCGCTGGAAGTCGAACACGAGGATCACCCAGACGCCCCAGTACTGACCGAACGCCAGGTAGCCGGCGAGCAACGGCAGCGTCGCGCGCCGGCCCGCCGCGGCGTCGAGAGGGCGCTCGAGCGGCCGTCCGGTGGTCGCGGGCGGGCGGGCGAGCTCGTCCATCGGGGCATGATGCCACGGGCGAACGCCTCGCTCCCGTCGTGTTGACCGGTCGCGGCTCGCCTGGACTAGACTCCGCGTCCATGGCAGGTGGAGAGGTCCAACTCGTCGATCTGGTCAAGCGGTTCGGGGACTTCACGGCGGTCGCCGGTATCAACCTCGACATGCCCTCCGGCGAGTTCTTCTCTCTACTCGGCCCGTCGGGCTGCGGCAAGACCACGACGTTGCGCATGATCGCCGGGTTCGAACGCCCGAGCGAAGGCCAGATCCTGCTCGACGGGGTCGACATGGCCCAGACGCCGCCCCACAAACGGAACGTGAACACCGTCTTCCAGAACTACGCGCTCTTCCCGCACCTCACGGTCGAGGAGAACGTGGCGTTCGGCCTGAAGTACAAGGACGTCTCCAAGCAGGAGATGCGCGACCGGGTCGGGAAGTCACTCGAGCTCGTGGCGCTCACGGGGTTCGGCAACCGCCGCCCTTCACAGCTCTCGGGCGGTCAGCAGCAGCGGGTCGCGCTCGCGCGGGCGCTGATCCTGAACCCCGCCGTGCTCCTGCTCGACGAGCCGCTCGGTGCCCTCGACGCCAAGCTCCGCAAGCGCCTGCAGATCGAGCTGAAGGCCCTGCAGGAGGAGGTCGGCATCACGTTCGTCTACGTGACGCACGACCAGGAGGAAGCGCTCACGATGTCGGACCGCATCGCGGTGATGAGCCAGGGGCGCGTCGAGCAGATCGGGCGACCCAAGGAGATCTACGAGGAGCCCGCGACCGCCTACGTCGCCGACTTCCTCGGCGTGTCGAACCTGATGGAGGCGACCGCCGCGGGGCAAGTCCCCAACGGCTGCAAGGTGGCGATCGGAGAGTTCTCGTTCGTCGCCGGCCAGGGCGACGAGGACACCCGTGGCCAGGCCAAGGTCACGATCCGCCCCGAGCGGGTGAGCCTCGAGCCGCAGGGCACCAGCGGGGAGAACCGCGTGCCCGGCATGGTGGAGCGTGTCGTCTACGTCGGGTCGGTGTTGCAGGTGATCGTGAACCTCGCGCCGGGCCAGCGCATCCAGGCCTGGGTGCAGAACGAGGGCGGTGCCATGCCGTTCGACTCCGGCGCCCCGGTGACGGTGCACTTCCCGGTCGAGGCACTGCGGGTGCTCCCCGAAGCTGGGACCGCCGTGATGGAGAGCGGCGAGCTCGAGGACTAGGCGCGTCCCGGGTCAAGGGCCCGGCGATCGGGCCGGGGAGCTACAGCTGCATGAAGTCGGTCGTGGCGATGTCGCTCTGCCCCCGGCTGAACCGGCGATAGAACAGCAGGCCACCGGCGACCACGAGCAACGTCGTGATCAACATCATCGTGGCGGCGGCGTTGACCTCGGGGGTCGGCGAGGCGCGCGAGGCTGAGTAGATCTTCTGGGCGAGCGTCTCGCTGCTCGCCTCGGCTGACAGCGCGGCGACGGTGACGAAGTCGTCGACGACGTCGGCGAAGACGAGGGCAACGCTCGCGAGGATCGCCGGGGCGATCAGCGGCAGCAGGATCCGACGGATCGCCTGACTCGGGGTGGCGCCGAGGTCCATCGCGGCCTCCTCGTACTCGGGGCCGATCGAGAGCAGGCGGGCTCGCACGATGATCACCGGATAGCTCAGCTGGAAGCTGATCAGCCCGATCGCCTGCGCCGGCGTCCCGAGCGGCACGAGCCCCTGCAGCAGGTTCGTGAACAGGATGTAGAGGGAGACGCCCAGGATGATCTCGGGCACGACGAAGGACAGCAGCATCGTGAAGTTGGCGCTCCGCGCGGGCCGGCCGTGCCATCGGTCGATGCCGATCGCGAACAATGTGCCGAGCGGCACCGCGACCAGCACGGTGATGATGGCGAGCTTGTAGGTCTGCGCCATGGCCGAGCGCATCGCCTCATCGCGCAGGAGCGAGTCGGTGGGGTCCTGGGTCCACCACCGCAACGAGAATCCCTGCCATGAGATGCGGGAGCGACCTCCGTTGAACGAGAAGATCACGGCGATCACCACCGGCAGCAAGGACCAGAGCAAGTACCCGATCGTCACGCCCTGCAGGATGCGCGGCTTCCGCCAGGGGTTCCTGAAGTAGCCCCTGGCTGGGGTCGCCGGCGCGTGCTCAATCGCCGTGCTCACGCCTGCTCCGCGGCGCGCTTCGTCTCGCGCAGGTAGTACAACATCGGCACCAGCACGATCACGGCCAGGATGAGCACGAGCGAGGCCATGCGGGTGGACCCGCCTTGCTGCTCCCGCTGCGTCGAGATCAGGTTCCCGAACATCGAGGTCTTCGTCGACCCGAGCAGGTCGTTCGTGTAGTAGTCGCCGAACATGGGCAGCGTGACGATCACGATGCCGGCCAGGATCGCGGGGCGCGACAGGGGCAGCGTGACGCGCCAGAACGTCTGCCGTCCGCTCGCGCCGAGATCGCGCCCGGCCTCGAGCAGGCTCTCCTGGATCCGGTCGAGCGATGCGTAGATCGGCAGGATCATGAACGGGATGTAGCCGTAGACGAGGCCGAGGATGACCGTGACGTGCATGCCCTCCAGCCAGTTCGTCTCGCCGAAACCGAGCGGCCTGAGCAGGAGGTTGATCGGCCCGTCGGTGTCGAGCAGCCCTTGCCACGCGTAGATCCGCATCAGGTAGCTGATCCACAAGGGAGAGATGAGCAGGATCAGGATGAGGCCCTTGTACTTCGTCGCGCTCCGCGCGGCGAAGTAGGCGACCGTGTACCCCACCACGAGGCAGATCACCGTCGCGGAGAACACGTAGGCGAACGTGCGGAACAGCGGCGGCCGGTAGATCGCGGTGCCTTCGTAGAACTTGCTGAGTGTCTCGTTGAATGTGTCGAACGACCACCACCACGGCGCGTAGTAGGGGACAGGGGCCCCGAAGTTCTCGAAGTCGACCGTGCCGAACGCCACCGAGAACACCACGTAGAACGGCAGTAGGAACAAGAGCGCCAGCCACAGGCTGCCCGGAGCCACGAAGGAGGGCCAATACCAGCGGGGATACCAGGCGCCGCTCGCGCCCCCCGGTTCGTCGACCGAGGCACGGCGCCGCCAAAGGCGGCGCCGTGGTCGCTCGTCGTGCGTCGCCGATGTCTCGATCTCAGGCACCCGCCTTGATCTCGGTCCAGGCATCGAGCCACATCGCCTCGACCTCGGGGGAGAGCTCGATCGGGGTCAGGTCGTCGGCGAACATCTCCTCGGTCACGACGGCGTCGGACAGGTTCTCCGGCACGACGCCCTGATCGATGAGGGAATCCGGCTGGATCGACACGAACGGCGGCTGGTAACCGTTCCAGTTGACGAAGTTGTCGGTCCCGTGCTGCTCGTCGAGCATGAAGTTGATGAACTCGTGGGCGAGCCGCGGTCGTTGCGCCTCCGCCGGCACGACCAGCGTGTCGTTCCCGATCATCGTCTGCCCCGGCTCGGGGCGCCAGTAGCCGAGCACGTCGGTGCCGGTGCCCCTCGGCAGGTACCACTGGGCCCCGACGATGTCGCCCGACCACGCCTCGGCGACGGTGAAGTCGCCGGCCGGGAGCTTCGCGTAGACGCCGTTGATCGTGAGGCGAGCCTCGTGGTCGTTGATCGTCTCCAGGATCGCGACCTTGGCCGCGTCGATCAATGCCGGGTCCCCGGTGTTCACGTCGAGGCTGCCGTTGCGCAAGATCGCGACCGCGATCGTGTCGCCGTAGGAGTCGTAGAGGCTGATCGCGCCCGCGTACTCCGGGTTCCACAGGGCCTCCCACCCTTGCGCGGCGAGATCCTCGTCGCTCACGCGATCGCGACGGTAGGCCACGCCCCACGTGTAGATCGTGTAGGGCACGCTGTAGTTCCACCCGAGGTCGTAGTAGGGGCCGGGATCGGAGTACGACGGCCAGACGCTCGCGAGCATGTTCGGGATCAGCTCCTGCTGCAGCGGCATCAGAAGATCCTTCTGCACGAGGCGGCGCAGGTAGCCGACCGTGGGCACGAAGACGTCGGGCGTCACCTGCCCGTTGGCGACCTTCTGGATCCCCTCCTCCATGTTGTTGTAGGTGGTGATCTCCACGTCGACGCCGTACTCCTCCTCGAACTCCGCGACCACCTTCTTGTGGATGTAGTCGGCCCAGTTGTAGAGCACGAGCGGACCCGATTCGATCGGCGTGTCGGCGGCGATCGTGTCCATCGTCACGGGGAGTTCGACCGGGTTCTCGAGGGTCGCGATCGGGATCTCGGTCGACGCGGAGCCCGAGCCCGAGCCCCCCGCGTTCTCCCCGGGCTTCGAGCACGCGGCGAGGATCGCTGCCAGGGAGGGCATCGCGACCGCGCCACCGGCCGCCCTTCCCAGGAACTGGCGTCGCGACCAGCGGTTCTCCATCGGGTGCCTTCCGATCATGCCTGCCTCCCTCGTGCGGCGCCCAACCAGATTGAGCCGCCGTTCAGGTCGATGGCGCTGAGTACCATAGGCGTACCGTGTCCTGCAAGTTTCGCCCACGCGCGCCACGATCCGGTAGTCCATTCGGACCTGGTCACTGATGCATACGACGCCGAGGGTCGTCGTGGTTGGCGCAGGATTCTCCGGACTGTCGGCCGCCCGTCGGCTCGTCGATGCGGGGATCGACGTCTCGGTGCTCGAGGCGCGGGAACGCGTCGGGGGAAGGGTCTGGTCGACCAGGCTCACCAACGGCGCGGTGGTCGAGCTCGGCGCGGAGTGGATCATGGCCGGCGACACGAAGGTGCGGGAGACCGCGGAGCGGTTCGGCCTCGGGCTCGTCGAGACGGGTGCGTCGTACGGTCGTCGCGAACCGTGGGGAGCCATGGCCGCCACGCTCGAGGCGCAGGACCGGTTCCTCGAGCGCGCGAACGATGCCATCGCCGAGCTTTCCCCCGCGCGGGTCGCGTCGATGACGGTCGGGTCGTTCCTGGCTTCGCTCGACGACGACGAGGGTGCCCGGTCGATCGTGATGCTGCGCCTGGCCGGCACGTGCGCTCGGGACCTACACGAGGTTGCGCTCGGCGAGTTCGGCGGCGAGCGGCCGTTCGCGCCGGGTCCGGACCGGTACGTGCGTGTGGGTGGCGGGAACCTGGCGATCGCTCGCGAGCTCGCGGCGTCATTGCCCGACGTGCGGACCGGCCACGCGGTCGACGCGATCGAGCACGATGCCGAGAGGGTCACGGTACGGGTCGGGCCGCACGCCGAGCGCGCGGAAGCCGTGGTGGTCGCGATCCCGTCGCCGATCGCGGCGCGCATGACGTTCCTGCCCGCGCTCCCCGACGACCTCGCGTCGGCGCTCGCGTCGCTGCGCTTGGGTGAGGCATCGAAGTTCGCGGTCGCGACGAAGGAGCACCCTCCCACGCGGTCGAGACAGGCGACGGATCGATCGATGTGGTGCTGGACGGCGAACGGCGAGGACGGCAGGCCGCGGCGCTGCGTCACGGCGTTCGCGGGCTCGCACGCCGCACAGGAGTCGCTCGGGGTGACGCGTGGCGAGATCGTCCCCTGGCTCGAGGCGGTGCGAGCGATGAACCCCGATCTCACGCTCGTGGGCGAGCCCGTGCTCTACGCGTGGGCCGACGACCCGTACACGCTCGGCGGGTACTCGAGCTGGGATCCGGCCTCGTGGCAGCGTCGTGAGGTGTTCGCCCGCACGGTCGGTCCGATCGCGTTCGCAGGGGAGCACACCGCGAGCGAGTACCACGGCACGATGGAGGGCGCCCTGCGGTCGGGTGAGCGCGCCGCCGGCCAGGTGCTCGACCTGCTCGGGTCGCGCTAGCATCCCGGGCCTCGCGTGGCACCGGCCGAACGCGAGGAGAGATCGTTCGACGAGAGTTCGACGAGAGAGGGAGAGCCGTGAGCGAGTCGACCGCCCCAGGGCCCGTGCTGCTCGTGGAGGACATCGGACCCGTGCGGCGCCTCACGATGAACCGCCCGGACGCCCTCAACGCCCTGAACGGCGAGCTGATCGAGGCGATGTCCACCGCCGTGCACGATGCGAGCGAGGACGACGACGTTCGCGTCGCGATCCTTCGCGGCGCCGGTCGCGCCTTCTGCGCCGGGTACGACCTGAACGAGGACGCGGAGGGCGGTGAGCACGACGCCAGGTCCTGGCACGAGGAGCTCTCGCGGTCGACCGAGCACATGCTCGAGTTCACCGAGTGCTCCAAGCCCACCATCGCGCAGGTGCACTCGTACTGTCTGGCAGGGGGCACCGACCTGATGCTCGCTTGCGACCTCGCGGTGGTCGCCGACGACGCGAAGTTCGGCTACGTCGACATCCGCTTCGGTTCGGGCGTCGTGTCGATGTTCCTGCCGTGGGTCGTGGGCGTGCGCCGGGCGAAGGAGCTGCTGTTCACGGGGGAGGATCGCGTGGGCGCCGACGAGGCCCTGCGCATCGGCATGGTGAACCGCGTCGTGCCCGCCACCGAGCTCGACGACGCAACGCTGGCGCTCGCGAACGAGATCGCGAAGAACGAGCCGTTCGTGATCGCGACGACGAAGCGGGCGGTGAACCGTGTGTGGGACGTCGCCGGGTTCCGGGCGGCGATGGCAGCCAACACCGAGCTCGACGTGCTGATCGAGACGGCGAACCTGCCCGCGCGTGACGATTTCCGCCGCATCACCCAGGAACAGGGCCTGAAGGCGGCGATCGCGTGGCGCGACGAGCGCTTCCGGGGGGAGCAGGCGTGAGCCGATCACGCTCGCGGCGCCCCCGGTACGACCTCACGCCGCTGCTCGCGCCGCGCTCCGTCGCGATCGTCGGCGCCTCGGAGTCCCCGGACTCGTGGGCGCCCGAGATCGAGCGTTCCCTCCGCCACGTCGGCTTCGAGGGCGAGCTCTTCCCGATCAACCCGAAGTACGACGAGGTGTGGGGGCGCCCGTGCCTGCATGCGATCGCCGAACTGCCGCGGGGTGTCGACCTCGTGGTGTTCGTCGTGCCGGCCCGGGTGGTCGTTCGCATGATCGACGACTGCGGCGCCCGCGACGTGCGGAGCATCATGGTCGTCTCGTCGGGGTTCGCCGAGGCGGGCGAGGAAGGGGCCGCCCTGCAAGCCGAGCTGCGTGAGGCCGCGCTTCGCACGGGCATCCCGGTGCTCGGCCCGAACGTCGAGGGCTTCGTGAACTACGTCGACCGCATCGCGCCCTACGGCACCACCCCACCCCCCGAGCCGCTTCCCGGGTCGATCAGCGTGATCAGCCAGAGCGGCACGGTGGCGTGGACGATGAATCAGCTGGCTTCGGATCGCGGCGTGGGCCTGCGCATCATCCTGGGGGTGGGCAACGAGGCCGTGCTCGGGCTCGGCGACATGTTCGAGTGGGCGGCCGCCGACCCGAAGACGAAGGTCGTTACGAGCTACATCGAGACGATGCGCGACGTCGACGGCATCGACCACGGCCTCGACGCGTTGCGACGCACCGGCAAGCCCGTGCTGATCTGCGCCCCCGAGGGCAGGAGCGAGGCGGCGCGCCGCTCGATCGTCGCGCACACCGGGGCCTTGGCCGGCAACACCACTCTGCGGGACGCGTGGCTCCGCGCCCAGGGCGTGATCCTGGTGGAGGACCCCGTGACGATGTTCGAGGCCGCCGTGCTGCTCTCGAAGGAGCGGAAGCTGCGGACGCCCGGCGTCGCCGCGGCGCTGCAGTCGGGCGGCGCGTGCACGCTCTTCGCGGAAGCCGCCGGGGCCGCGGGTCTGGACCTGCCCGAGTTCTCGCCGACGACGCGGCGCAGGCTGGCGAAGGTGCTGCCCCACTTCGCCTCGCAGAACAACCCGCTCGACGTCACCGGGCAGGCCGCGGTCGAGACCGAGATGTTCGAGGGCGCGCTCGAGGCGCTGGCGAACGACCCGGCCGTCGGCTTCATCGCCTTCGACGCGTTCCCCCCGAGGCTCGAGGGGGAGACGCCGTGGGCCGACCCGGTGCTGAGGAGGGTCGCGGCGCTGCGGCGCGAGACCGGGGTGGTGTTCGCCAGCGTGGCGATGAGCCCGCTCGCCTACGAGCGGGCGGCGAAGTCGTTCACGAGGAAGCATGCACTGCCGTTCCTGCAAGGGCACCACGCATCGGCCGGAGCGATCCGGGCGCTCGTCGAGTTCCAGAGCGCGAAGGCGCGGGCGACGGCCGACGACCTGCCGCCGCATCCCGACCGTGCGAAGGCGCTGCGGGTGCTGCGCGGACACGAGGGCCCGATCGACGAGGAGACGGGTGCCCGGATCCTGCGCCTGTACGGGGTCGCCCGGCCGAAGGAACGGACCGTCGCCAGCCCCGAGCAGGCGGCGGCGTTCGCCCGCTCGATCGGGTTCCCGGTCGTCGTGAAGGCCCAGGCGCCCGAGATCCCGCACAAGGCGAAGCTCGGCGGTGTCCGGCTCGGGCTGCGCAACGCGACCGACGTCGAGGTCGCCGCGGCCGAGGTGCTCGAGGCCGCGAAGCGGGCGGGGGCACGCGTGCCGAAGGTGCTCGTGCAGCAGATGGTGCGTGGCTCCGAAGTCCTCGTGGGCGCCGTCGTCGACGAGCGGTTCGGGCCGATGATCACCGTGCGACCCGGCGGAGCTCTCGCCGAGGAGGGCGAGGCGGTCTTCGTGCCGTGTCCGCTCACCCCTGCGCAGGCCCGCGCCTACATGCTCGATCAGGCATCGGACTGTGGGCTCGACCCACAGGATCACGATCTACGGGCGGCGGCGAGGGCGGTCGAGGCGATCGCCCGCATCGCCCACGACCTCCGAGGCCGGCTGACCTCCTTCGAGGCGAACCCCTTGCTCGTGTGCGAGCGCGGCGCCGTGGCCGTCGACGCCCTCGCGGAAGTCCGCCCCGGGTGATCTACGGCCTCGCGGCCGCCCTCGGGTGGGGGCTCGCCGACTTCACGGGCGCCGTCGGGGGGCGGCGCATCGGCAGCCTTCCGACCGTGATGGTCGCGCAGGCGTTGAGCGCGGTCGTGATGACCGGCTTCATGATCGCCGGCGGGCACGACCCGAGCGTCATGGCCCCGTACGTCGCGTTCGTGCTGATGAACGGCCTCGCCTCGGGCGGGGCCTACCTGTCGCACTACCGCGCGTTGCAGCTCGGGCCTGTCGCCGTCGTCTCGCCGATCGGCGCGACGTACGCGGTCGTCGGCGTCACCCTCGCCGTGGTGGTGCTCGGCGAGCGACCCGGCCCCGCGGCGATCGTCGGCGGCGCGATCACGGTGCTCGGCGTGATGCTCACCTCGACCGATCTCGCGAAGCTGCGGGCGGGGACGCACACGAGACCCCCCGGGCTGCCGTGGGCGATCGTCTCGGCGGTGTTGTTCGGGGTGGGGGGATTCTTCCTCGGGTACTTCGCCCAGGAGGTCGGATGGGTGCCGGGGCTGTGGGCGTCGCGCTGCGCACAACTCGCGATGTTCACGGCGCTGTCGATCATCCGGCGGCGAGAGTTCGACCGCCTCGGCTGGAACATCGGGTTGGTGCTCGCGCTTGCATCGGGCGCCGCCGACCTCCTCGGGGTCGTGACCTACTCGATCGGCGCGTCGAAGGGGTTGCTGTCGATCGTGTTGATCGCGTCGGCCGTGTTCCCGTTGATCGCCGTCGCGCTCTCGATCGGGTTCCTGCACGAACGTCCGGTCGCCAACCAGTACGTGGGCATCGCGCTGGTCGTGACCGGCCTGCTCGTGCTCGGCCTCGCCTGATATCGCGGCGACGCACCCTGCGTTGTCGGCTCCGCAACCCCTGACTTGCGCGGGCGGGCGGGTGGAACCACTATCGGTCGGTCCGTACGGTGGGTCCGTCAGGGCCCGACCCGGGAGGGGGTGCCGCGCCTTGGCCGAGACGCCGAACGCCACGGTCTCGTGTCGCAACGTGTGGAAGGTCTACGGACCCAAGGCAGACCGCATCGTGGGCACGCCCGATGCCGACCTGCCGCGGGCCGAACTGCTGGCGAAGACCGGGTGCGTGGCCGCGGTCAGGGACATCTCGTTCGATGTGGGACAGGGCGAGGTCTTCGTGGTCATGGGCCTGTCCGGCTCGGGGAAGTCCACGCTCGTCCGCATGCTGAACCGCATCCACGATCCGTCCGCGGGAGAGATCCTCGTCGACGGACGCGACGTCATGCAGATGAACGATGACGAGCTCCGCACCGTGCGACGAACCAAGATCAGCATGGTCTTCCAGCACTTCGGGTTGCTGCCGCACCGTCGCATCGTCGACAACGTCGCGTTCGGCCTCGAGATCCAGGGAACGGAAAAGGACGCTCGGCTCGCCAAGGCCACGGAGGTGCTCGACGTGGTCGGGCTCGGAGGATGGGGCGATCGGTTCCCCGACGAGCTCTCGGGCGGGATGCAGCAGCGCGTCGGCCTCGCGCGCGCCCTTGCCACCGACCCGGAGATCATGCTGTTCGATGAGCCGTTCAGCGCGCTCGACCCACTCATCAGACGGGACATGCAGAACGAGGTACGCCGCCTGCAGAACGAGATGAAGAAGACGATGATCTTCATCACCCACGACCTGGCCGAGGCCCTCAAGCTCGGTGACCGCATCGCGATCATGAAGGACGGCGCGTTCGTGCAGGTCGGCACGCCGGAGGAGGTCGTCGCACACCCGGCCGACGATTACGTCTCCGACTTCACGAAGGATGTTCCGCGAGCCCACGTGCTGACCGCTCGGGCGATCATGAAGCCAGTGAACGGGCACGGAGCGATCGAGGGACCGACGGTCGCCCCGACGACGGTGGTGCAGGACCTCATCCCGATGGTCGCCGACGCCGAACGTACGATCCGGGTGGTCGAGGGCGAAGATCTCGTCGGTCTCGTGGATCGAAACGCGGTGATGGCCGCGCTGGTCGAGGAACGCTGACATGGCGGTCGCGCCTCCTCGCTCGCGTGTCGCGGACCGGCCGACCCTGCCCCTCGCGCCTGAGCGACCGGTCAACCCGTGGCCCCGCCGGCTCGCCTGGGGAGCGGTCGGCGTCGTCGTGGTGGCGATCGGCTACGTCTGGCTGCGGCCCGGGTTCCCGGAAAGCTGGGTCGTCGACGTCACGGCGTGGTTCGACGCGTTCCGCGACTGGGCGATCCAGAACCGCACGACCAGCCCCTTGTTCACCTACTTCCTGACCCCGATCGAGAACACGGTGGACACGCTCGTCGACGCGACGGTCACCGCGCTGGAGCGACTCACGTGGTTCGGACTCGTGGTGGGGGCCGCCGCCCTGGCCGGTGTGCTGGCCGGCTGGAAGATGGCCGTGCTGACCGCTGCGGGCGTGCTGTCGTTCGGACTGCTCGGCGTATGGGACGCCGCGATCGAGACGCTCGCGCTGGTCCTGGTCTCGGTCTCCGTGGCGATCGCGATCGGCGTGCCTGTGGGTATCTGGGCGGGCCGCCGCCCGAGGGTCGAGCGCGTGCTGCGGCCGATCCTCGACGCGATGCAGACGATCCCCGCCTACGCCTATCTGCTTCCTGCCGTGCTCCTGTTCGGGATCGGGAACCCCCCGGCGTTGATGGCCACGCTCGCGTTCGCGCTCCCGCCCGCGATCCGTCTCACGGCGCTCGGCATCCGAGGGGTGCCCGAGACCTCGCTGGAGGTGGCCACGTCGTTCGGGTCGACCGAGCGCCAACGCCTTCGGCTCGTGCAGGTGCCGCTCGCCAAGCCCTCGATCATGCTCGGGGTGAACCAGACGATCATGATGGCTCTCGGCATCGTGGTCATCGCCGCCTTCGTCGGCGCCGGAGGGTTGGGTCAGACGGTGCTCGACGGTCTCCAGCAGCTCAACGTGGGTGAGGCCCTCAACGGCGGCATCGCGATCGTGGTCATGGCGATCGTGCTGGATCGGGTCACGACCGCGTGGAGCAAGCGCGAGCGTCAACACACGAAGCCGGTCCGCATCGGCGGTCGAACCCTCACGCGAGGGCAACTCGCGGTGGCTGCGCTCCTGATCACCGTCGTCGCCGTCGTGATCGGCCGAGAAGTGCTGCGACAGCAGTCGTTCCTCGAGGAGTGGGAGTTCTCGGTGGCCACGCCGGCGAACGCGATTGTGGAGTGGTCGCAGACCAACCTCGGCGACATCACGAGTGCCATCGCCGACTTCATCCTCGTGTACCTGCTCGACCCGATCCAGTCGCTGTTCGTGGGGGTGCCGTGGTGGATGATGGCCGGCGCCTTCGCGTTGATCGGCTGGCGCGTTTCGGGGTGGCGACTGGCGATCGGATCGTTCGCGTGCATCGCCGCCCTCGGGTTCCTCGGCATGTGGGATCTGTCGATGGGCACCCTCGCGCAGGTGTTGGTCGCGGTGGCCATCACCTTGTTGTTCGCGATCCCGCTCGGCATCCTCGCGGCCCGCAACGATCGGTTCGAGCAGATCTCGAAGCCGATCCTCGATGCGATGCAGACCATGCCCGCCTTCGTCTATCTCGTGCCCGTCCTGTTCCTCGTCGAGCCCGGTCGGGTGCCGGCGATCATCGCATCGGTCATCTATGCGTTGCCCGTGGGCATCCGGCTGACGAACCTCGGCATCCGCCAGGTGCCGAACGAGATCGTGGAGGCCGGGCGGTCGTTCGGCTGCACGCAGAATCAGTTGCTGCGCAAGGTGCAGCTACCCCTCGCCAGGCCCACGATCCTGCTCGGCGTGAACCAGACGATCATGATGGCCTTGTCGGTCGTGATCATCGCCGGGTTGATCGGCGCGGCGGGGCTGGGACAGGAGGTCGTGTTCGCGCTCGGGAAGCAGCAGATCGGGCGAGGTGTGGTCGCAGGCGTCTGCATCCTGCTCCTCGCCATCGTTCTCGACCGTATAACTCAAGCGATGGGGTCGGCACCGAAATCGATGCGGGGTCCCGTGGGGATGGGGCTCGGCTGGTGGTTCCGGGTGCGGGCGATCACGAAGACGGTCGAAGACGACCAGGGAGACCAGGGAGAGGAGAACGGATGAGGAAGCACAGGTTCGCGTGGGGGGTGTCGGCGGTCGCGGTCGCCACGCTCGTCCTCGCCGCATGCAGCGACGTGGAAGAGGGCGGCGGCGACACCGGCGGAGGCGGCGGCACCGATTCGGCATCGGTTGCGCAGTGCGGCAGCGACACGATCACGATCGCGGTCAACCCGTGGGTTGGCGCCGAGGCGAACGCCGCCGTGGCGCAGACCGTCATGGAGAGCGAGATGGGCTGCACGGTCGAGCTGCAGGAGATCAACGAGTCGGGTCAGTTCCCGGCGATGGCCGACGGCGACGTCGACGCGACCCTCGAGGTGTGGCCGTCCGGGCACCTGAAGGACCGCAAGGACTACATCGACGGTGCAGGGACGGTCGTCGACGGCGGCGAGCTCGGCATCGTCGGCAACATCGGGTGGTTCACGCCGTCCTACGTCGTCGAGGAGAACCCGGACTTCGGCACCTGGGAAGGGTTCAAGGAGAACGCCGACGCGTTCGCGACCGCAGAGACCGGCGACAAGGGCCGGTTCCTCGGGGCGGACACGACCTACTCGATCTTCGACGAGGCGATCATCTCCAGCCTCGGCCTGGATCTCGAGGTGGTCTACAGCGGGTCCGAGGCCGCCTCGCTCGCGGCGCTCGACAAGGCCTACAACGCGCAGGAGCCCATCCTGATGTACTGGTGGACGCCGCAATGGGCGAACGCGAAGTACGACCTCGTCGAGGTCGAACTCCCGGCGTACGACGAGGAGTGCGAGACGATCGCGGCCGAGGATCCCGATGCCGCGGTCGGCTACGACTGCGACTACGCGGAGGACGTGCTCTACAAGGCGTTCAGCGCCGAGCTCGAGAGCAAGGACGCGGCGGCGTTCGAGTTCTTCTCGAACTTCCAGTGGACCGAGGAGGATCAGAACGAGGTCGCCCTCGCGATCCAGGAGGGGACGGATCCCGCCGAAGCCGCGCAGACGTGGATCGACGCGAACCAGGACACCGTGCAGGGGTGGCTGCCAGCCGCGTCCTGACGGCCGGCAAACGATGAAGAGGGCGGCCCGACGGGGCCGTCCTCTTCCGTCTTCGACGCGTCGGGGAATAGTTGCGGACGCAAGTATCGTTCTCCGGTCGTGAGGACGTTTCGGAGGAGGGGTCCATGCCCGCAGTCACCGTCGATGACATCACCACCCTCGCCAGGGTTCCGACGTTCGACGTCACCCTCGTGCAGCGACCCGTGAAGGCGGTCACCGTCGCCCCAGCAGGGTTCGAGGGCGAGGGATTCCCGGTGCGTCGTGCCTTCGCGGGTGTCGACCTCGCGGACCTCGACCCGTTCATCCACATGGATCAGATGGGGGAGGTCGAGTACGCACCCGGCGAGCCGAAGGGCACGCCCTGGCACCCGCACCGCGGGTTCGAGACCGTGACCTACATCATCGACGGCACCTTCGAGCACGAGGACTCGAACGGCGGCGGCGGCACGATCACGAACGGCGACACACAGTGGATGACGGCCGGGGCCGGCATCCTGCACATCGAGAAGCCGCCGGAACGGCTGGTCGTGAGCGGAGGCCTGTTCCACGGCATCCAGCTGTGGGTGAACCTGCCGAAAGCCGAGAAGTGGGCGCCCCCGCGTTACCAGGACCTTCGGGCGGCCGAGGTCGGCCTGCTCGCGTCGACGGACGGCGGGGCACTCGTGCGCGTGATCGCGGGATCGCTCGCCGGGCATCCGGGTCCCGGCGACACCTACACGCCGATCACGTTGTTGCACGCGACGCTCTCGCCGGGCGCGACGCTCGATCTGCCGTGGGATCCGTCGTACAACGCACTCGCCTACGTGCTGGCGGGGTCGGGGTCGGTCGGTGCCGAGGCGAGGCCGATCGAGATGGGGCAGCTCGCGGTGTTCGGCGCCGGCGACGGCCTGCGCGTCGCGGCCTCGGCGAAGCAGGCTTCTCGAGCGCCAGAGCTCGAGGTGCTCGTGCTCGGCGGTCGTCCGATCCGTGAACCCGTCGCATGGTACGGACCCTTCGTGATGAACACTCGTGACGAACTCCTCACCGCGTTCGAGGACTTCCAGGCGGGCCGGCTCGGATCGGTTCCCGCCGTGCACCACACGCCCGATCACATCGAGGAAGCCTCGCCCACCTCGGAGCGGTGATCCGGGCCAGTCCGGGGCGGTTGCGCATCGCGCGACCCTGGTGTTGCCCACGCACTCGGCCGTGGGACCATGGCGCGGTCGCCCGGAGCGGGAGTTGCGAGGCATGCGGGATCGCGCGCAGACCGTCATCATCGGCGCCGGCATCGTCGGCGTCTCCGCCGCCTATCACCTGACCGAACTCGGTGTCAACGACGTGCTCGTGCTCGAGCAAGGACCCTTGTTCGAGACGGGCGGGTCGACGAGCCACGCGCCGGGCATCATCTTCCAGACGAACGGGTCCCGCGCGATGTGCAGGATCGCGCGGGACTCGGTCGCCCTGTACGACTCCCTCGACCTCGACGGCGAACGCGTCTGGTACGGCGTGGGGGGCCTCGAGGTCGCCACGACCGTCGAGCGCATGCAGGAGCTGAAGCGTCGTCAGGGGTTCGCGCGTTCCTTCGGTCTCGAAGGGACCGAGCTGCTGAGCCCCGCCGAAGCCGCCGAGCGTTCGCCGCTCCTCGACCCGTCGTCGATCCTCGGCGCGTACTGGGTGCCGAGCGACGGCGCGGGCAGGGGCGTGAAGATCGTCGAGGCGCTCGCGCGGAAGGCACAGGCCGCCGGTGTCGGGTTCGAGGGCGAGGTCACCGTCACCGGGTTCGACATCCGCGAGGGTCGGGTGTGCGGGGTGCAGACCGATCGCGGCACGGTGGAGTGCGAGCGTGTGCTGCTCTGCGCCGGCATCTGGGGACCGTCGGTCGGCGCGCTCGCGGGCGTGCCGATCCCGCTCGTGGCGGTGCAGCACCAGCTCGTGTGGACCGATCCGATCCCCGAGCTGGCCGGCATGGACGGCGACACCTGGGCGCGGCAGCCGGTGGTCCGCCACCAAGACATGTCGCTGTACTTCCGCCAGCGCGATGATCACTACGGCGTCGGGAACTACCGCCACGAGCCGATCGTCACGCCGCAACGCGACATCCGTCGACCCGGTCTCTCGATGCCGCCGTCGCTGATGCCGTTCACCCCCGACGACTTCGACTTGTGCGAGACGGAGGCCGCGAGGATGTTCCCCGCGCTCGCCGGGTACATGCGTCCGAGCGACCCGGCTCGCACGCTGAACGGCATGTTCTCGTTCACGCCCGACGCCGGCTCGATCGTGGGCGAGAGCGCCGAGGTGCGAGGCTTCTGGGTCTGCGAAGCGGTGTGGGTGACGCACGCCGGCGGCATGGCCCGCCAAGCGGTCGAGTGGATGGTCGAGGGCTCGCCCAGCTACGACCTGGCGGAGGCCGACGCGAACCGGTTCTACCCGTTCCAGACGTCGGCGCCGTACGTGGTCGAACGCGGGAAGCAACAGTACCGCGAGGTCTACGACATCATCCATCCGCTGCAGCAGCCGTCGAAGCCGCGCGGACTCAAGCTGAGCCCGTTCTTCGAGCGTCAGCGGACGCTCGGCGCCGAGTTCTTCCAGGGTGCGGGGTGGGAACGGCCCCAGTGGTTCGCGGCGAACCGAGAGCTGGTGGGTGGCGCCACGCACGAGTGGGCGCGACGCACGGGCTGGGCGGCGCGCGGATGGTCTGCCGAGGTCGGCGCCGAGCACCTCGCCACCCGGCACGGGGTGGCCCTGTTCGATATCACGCCCTTCGCGAAATTCGACGTGACCGGTCCGGATGCGCTCGACTACCTCGAGCGGGTGTTCGCGAACCGCATCGACCAGCCGGTGGGATCGGTCGTCTACACCGCGGCCCTCACCGAGCGGGGCGGCATCAGGCTCGACCTGACCGTCACCCGCAAGGGAGCGGGCCGGTTCCGCGTCGTGACGGGCGGCGGGTCGGGTCATCACGACGAGGCCTTCCTGCGATCGCAGATCCGCGAGGAGGAACGCGTGCACATCACGGTCCGTACCGGGTCGTTGTTCGCGCTCGGCCTGTGGGGGCCGAGGGCCCGCGACGTGCTGCAGGCGGTGACGGACGTCGACGTGTCGAACGGAGCGTTCCCGTACCTGACGGCGCGCTACCTGAGCATCGGCGAGGTCACGCCCGTGTGGGCCCAGCGCATCAGCTACGCGGGCGAGCTCGGCTGGGAGCTCTACGGCCAGATCGCGATGGGGCAGCGGGCTTGGGACGTGCTCTGGGAGGCGGGGCGCGAGCACGGGCTGGTCGCGGCCGGCGCCGGCGCTTTCGACTCGCTCCGGCTGGAGAAGGGCTACCGGCTCTGGGCGCAGGACATCGACGCCGAGCACGACCCGCTGGCGGCAGGGCTCGGTTTCGCGGTGCGATGGGACAAGGACTTCACGGGGAAGGCGGCGCTCGAGGCGATCCGCGACGCCGGCGGCCCTGCGCAGCGACTCAGCTGCCTGACGCTCGACGACGATCGCGCGGTGGTGATGGGCAAGGAGCCGCTGTGGCACGACGGCCGCGTCGTGTCGTACGTGACCAGCGCGAACTACGGGTACTCGATCGGGCGCGGCATCGTCTACGGCTACCTGCCGGCGGAGCTGGCGGTCGAGGGCACACCGATGGAGGTGGAGTACTTCGGCGATCGGCTCGCGGCGACGGTGACGAACGAGCCGCTCTGGGATCCCAAAGGCGAACGGCAGAAGGTGTGAGAGCGCGGTGAGGGAGGCGACATGACCGACGAGGAGGAGCTCGATCTCTCGAGACTTCCCGACGACGAGCTCGTCAAGCAGATGCACGACGACCTCTACGACGGGTTGGCGGAGGAGATCTTCGAGGGCACGAACATCCTGCTGCAACGTGGATGGCCGGCCGACAAGGTCCTGAACGACGCGCTGGTTGAAGGCATGCGCATCGTGGGCATCGACTTCCGCGACGGCATCCTGTTCGTGCCCGAGGTCCTGCTGGCCGCCAACGCGATGAAGGCCGGAATGGAGGTGCTGCGGCCGCTGCTGGCCGAGACCGGCGCCGAGCGCATGGGCACCGTGGTGATCGGCACCGTGAAGGGCGACATCCATGACATCGGCAAGAACCTCGTCGCGATGATGCTCGAGGGCGCCGGGTTCGACGTGATCGACCTCGGCATCAACAACCCGGTCGAGGGCTACCTCGCGGCGCTCGAGGAACACGAGCCCGACATCCTGGGCATGAGCGCGCTGCTCACCACCACGATGCCCTACATGAAGGTCGTGATCGACGAGCTCGAGGCGAAGGGCCTGCGGGAGAAGTACATCGTGCTCGTCGGCGGCGCGCCGCTGAACGAGGAGTTCGGCAAGGCCGTGGGCGCCGATGCCTACTGCCGCGACGCGGCGGTGGCGGCCGAGACCGCGCAGGCGCTCGTGATGGCCAAGCGCGCGGCCGCGACGGCGTCCTAGCCCGAGGTCCACGAGGCCCGACATGATCAGGAAGGGGCATGCGTGGCAGAGCTGACGGTGATCCGGTGGCGCGATATTCCGATGCAGGTCCTCGCTCGCGGCGAGGGCGGCGAGAGCGCCCGGGCGCTGCTGCCCGACCGCTTCCAGGAAGCCGTCGACGCCGCGGCGATGGTGGCAGGACTGATCGGTTCCGACGACTACACGGAGCAGATGCGCATGGACACGCGGGAGTGCGGCGACGATCTCCAGCACGAGGTCGACACCGAGACCGTGAAGATCCTCTCCGAGTGGGATGAGGACGCGCTGAGGGCCACGATCCGG
Source organism: Actinomycetota bacterium (assembly GCA_035697485.1). Taxonomy (NCBI): domain Bacteria; kingdom Bacillati; phylum Actinomycetota; species Actinomycetota bacterium. The sequence goes on along the minus strand of DASSCU010000024.1, from coordinate 162,295 downwards.
GCCGGCGGTGTGCAGGGCGGGGCCGACGTGAGCGGCGCCGGCGATGTCGTGCGTCCGTCGGGCGAGGACGGATAGCGGTGGCCGAGACCGTCGTCAGCTCCGCGTCCCGCGAGGTCGTGATCGGCATCGGCCGGCCGTTCGTGATCATCGGGGAGCGCATCAACCCGACAGGCCGGAAGAAGCTCGCCGAGGAGATGACGGCGGGGGACTTCACGACCGTGATCGCCGACGCCCAGGCGCAGGTGGCCGCCGGGGCCCACATGCTCGACGTCAACGCGGGCATCCCGCTCGCCGACGAGCCGGCGATCCTCGCGGAGACCGTGAGGCTCGTGCAGTCGCTCACCGACGTGCCGCTCTCGATCGACTCGTCGATCGTGGGCGCGCTCGAGGCCGGCCTGGCGGCCTACGAGGGCAAGCCGCTGGTGAACTCGGTCACCGGGGAGGACGACCGTATCGACTCGGTGCTGCCGCTCGTCGCCAGGCACGGCGCGGCGGTCGTCGCGATCACGAACGACGAGACCGGCATCAGCGAGGACCCCGACGTGCGGTTCGCCGTCGCCGAGAAGATCGTGCGCGCGGCCGCCGATCACGGCATCCCCGCCCACGACATCGTGGTCGATCCGCTCGTGATGCCGGTGGGGGCGATGGGCACCGCCGGGCGGCAGGTGTTCGCGCTCGTGCGGCGGCTGCACGACGAGCTCGGCGTGAACACGACGTGCGGCGCCTCGAACGTCTCCTTCGGCCTGCCGAACCGCAACGGGCTGAACGGCGCGTTCCTCGCGATGGCGATCGCGAACGGCATGACGAGCGCGATCACGTCGCCGCTGCACGAAGAGGTGCGCCAGGCTGTGATGGCGGCCGACGTGCTGATGGGCGCCGACGCGCACGCCGCGGCCTGGATCAGACGCTACGGTGAAGGCCGCAGCGAGGCGGGCTCGGCCGGCGGACGACGCCGGGGGGGCCGTGCCGGGCGCCGGACCGTACCCCAGGGAGAGCCGCCGGAGGTGTCTCCGCCGTCGTGACCGAGGCCGAGGGCTCGCTCGTCGTCTTCACGCCCTCGGGGAAGCGGGGCCGCATCGCCGACGGGACGAACCTGCTCGATGCCGCCCGCTCGCTCGGGGTCGACCTCGACTCCGTCTGCGGTGGCCGTGGTATCTGCGGGCGATGCCAGGTCGTCGTCGCCGAGGGCGAGTTCGCCAAGCACGGCATCACGTCGCGCGCCGACCACCTGACCCCGTTCAGTGAACCCGAGGCGCGCTATCGGGAACGATCCGGCCTCGCCGCCGACCGGCGCCTCGGGTGCCATGCGCGCGTGAGCGACGATCTCGTCGTCGATGTGCCGCCCGAGAGCCAGCTGCATCGTCAGGTCGTGCGCAAGGAGGCCGATGCGCACCCGATCGAGGTCGATCCGGTCGTTCGGCTGCACTACGTCGAGGTGCGTGAGCCCGATCTCGCGGACCCGAGCGGCGACCTGCAACGCCTGATGGGCGCGCTCGAGCGCGACTGGGGGCTCGCGGACCTCGCCTGCGACCCGCATGTGCTCACATCGCTGCAACGCCTCCTGCGGTCCGGCGATTGGAAGGTCACGGTGGCCGTTCACGACGGGACGACGATCACCGCGATGTGGCCGGGGTTTCACGACGTGGCACTCGGGGTGGCGTTCGACGTGGGCTCGACCACGGTGGCCGGGCACCTGTGCGACCTGCACACGGGGCAGGTGCTCGCGAGCGCCGGGTCGATGAATCCGCAGATCCGGTTCGGCGAGGACCTGATGAGCCGCGTGAGCTACGTGATGATGCATCCGGGGTCCGAGTCTGAGCTGACCGCCGCGATCCGAGCCTGCGTCGACGGCATGATCGCCGACCTGTGCGCGCAGGCAGGGGCCGACGTGATCGACGTGCTCGAGCTCACGGTCGTCGGCAACCCGATCATGCACCACCTGTTCCTCGGTCTGGATCCGACCGAGTTGGGGGGCGCGCCGTTCGCCCTCGTCACCGACGAGGCCGTGCATCGTGGTGCACTCGAGCTCGATCTCACGACGACGAACGCCGGAGCGCGCGTGTACGTGCTGCCGTGCATCGCCGGACACGTGGGCGCCGATACCGCCGGCGTGATCCTCTCCGAGGCGCCGCACGACCAGGCCGTGGTGAACCTCATCGTCGACGTCGGCACGAACGCGGAGATCGTGCTCGGCGACCGCGACCGGCTGCTCGCCGCGTCGAGCCCGACCGGTCCGGCGTTCGAGGGCGCGCAGATCTCCTGCGGGCAGCGCGCGGCGCCGGGGGCGATCGAGCGCGTCCGCATCGATCGCGAGACCCTGGAGCCGCGGTTCCGGGTGATCGGCGACGATCGGTGGAGCGACGAGGCGGGGTTCGACGCGACCACCGTGACCGGGGTCGCCGGCAGCGGCATCATCGAGGCGATCGCGGAGCTCTTCCTCGCGGGCGTGGTCACCACCGACGGCGCGATCGACGGTTCCCTCGCCGATCGGAGCGAACGCATCGAGGCCGACGGGCGGACGTTCTCCTACGTGCTGCACGATGTGCCGGGAGCCCCGCGTCTCGTGATCACGCAGAACGACGTGCGGCAGATCCAGCTCGCGAAGGGAGCCCTGTACGCCGGGTGCCGCCTCTTGATGGACGCGTTCGGCATCGAGACCGTCGACCGGATCCGGCTGGCCGGCGCGTTCGGCGCCCACATCGACCCGGTCCACGCGATGGTGCTCGGGCTCGTGCCCGACTGCGACCCCGAGCACGTCACGAGCGCCGGGAACGCCGCCGGCACCGGCGCCCGCATCGCGCTGCTGAACCGCGCCTCCCGCGAGGAGATCGAGGCCGTCGTGCGGCGCGTGGAGAAGCTGGAGACCGCGGTGGAACCGCGGTTCCAGGAGCACTTCGTCGGGGCGATGGGCATCCCGCACGCCACCGATCCGTTCCCGCGGTTGGGCGCCGTCGTCGATCTCCCGCCACGGCGCATCGTCTCGCCGGGCGACCGTCCCCGTCGCCGCGGACGCACCAGCGAACCCGAGAGGAGCAGCACATGAGCGACGACACCGGAGCCACGTCCGAGGCGACACCGCGCCGGCGTCGCACCGGCGGACGGGAGGGACGCGCGGCCGCACGCCTCGCCGCGGTCGCCGAACGGGTGCCCTTCATCACCCGGGAACTCACGCCGGTCGAGATGGTGAGCGAGGAAGGCCTCGCGACGATCGAGCACAACGCCGACACGATCCTCGAACAGGTCGGTATCGAGTTCCGCGAGGCGCCTGACGCGCTCGAGCTGCTGAAGGGTGCGGGATGTGACGTCGACGGCGAGCGCGTGCGGTTCCCTCGTGGGCTCGCTCGCCAGCTCGTGCAGGCCGCCGCTCCGCGTGAGTTCGACCAGGTCGCCCGGAACCCGGCCAACACCGTGCACATCGGCGGCGCCGCGACCGTCCTGGCCCCGGCATACGGCTCGCCGTTCGTGCGTGACCTCGACGGCGGACGCCGCTACGGCACGATCGAGGACTTCCGGAACTTCGTGAAGCTCGCCTCTGCCACCCCCTACCTGCACCACTCCGGCGGCACCGTGTGCGAACCGGTCGACCTGCCCGTGAACAAGCGGCACTACGACATGGTGTACGCGCACATGCGCTACTCGGACAAGCCGTTCATGGGCTCGGTGACCCACCCCCAACGGGCCCAGGATACGGTCGAGATGGCCCGCATCCTGTTCGGCGCCGACGCGCTCGAAGCGCAGCCGCACGTGCTGAGCCTGATCAACGCGAACTCGCCGCTCGTGTGGGACACGATCATGCTGGGCGCCGCGAAGGCCTACGCGGAGGCGAACCAAGCCGTGATCATGACGCCGTTCATCCTCGCGGGGGCGATGAGCCCGGCGACCGCCGCCGGTGCCGCGACCCAGACGCTCGCCGAGGCCCTCGCGGGCATGGCCTACGTGCAGCTGGTGCGCCCTGGTGCGCCGGTGGTCTTCGGTTCGTTCGCGTCGTCGATGTCGATGCAGTCGGGGGCGCCGACGTTCGGAACGCCGGAGCCTGCGCTCGTGCTGTACGCGCTCGCCGCCTGCGCCCGCAGGCTCGAGGTCCCGTTCCGCAGCGGCGGCTCGCTCACCGCCTCGAAGGTCGCCGACGCGCAGGCCGCGTACGAGTCGGCGAACACGCTGCAGCCCACGATCCTCGCCGGCGTGAACTTCGTGCTGCACGCCGCGGGCTGGCTCGAGGGCGGGCTCGCGATGGGCTACGAGAAGTTCGTGCTCGATCTGGACCAGTGCGGGCAGATGCACGCCCTCGCCAAGGGCATGGACCTCTCGCCGAACGGCCAGGCGGTCGACGCGATCGTCGAGAACGGCCCCGGGCAGCACTTTCTCGGCACCGCGCACACGCTGGCGAACTTCGAGACCGCGTTCTACCGGTCCGAGATCGCCGACAACAACTCGTTCGAGCAATGGGAACTCGAGGGATCGCTGGACGCTGCGATGCGTGCGAACACCGTCTGGAAGCGCATGCTGGCCGAGTACGAGGCGCCGCCGATCGACGAGGCGAAGGACGAGGAGCTTCGCGAGTGGATCGAGCGGAAGAAGGCGAGCTTCCCGGACTCGAACGTGTGACCGGGATGACCGGGGGTCCGGCTCGGGTTCACGGCGCGGCCGGCCGATACGTCATCATGTCCGGCGGTCACGTGGAAGGTGGAACGAGGTGGCGGTGAGGCTCGGCAGACGACGTGGTGGCGTGCTCCCCGAGGAGCAGCGCGCCGCGCTGCGTTCGCTCGTGGCGGCGCCGAAGTTCGAGCTGATCCCGTTGAAGAACGCGCTCGACGCGGCCGAGGCCCTGCCCGACGGCGCCACGGTCACGGTCACCGCGTCGCCGAGCCACGGCATCGAGTCCACGATCGAGCTCGCCGAGCAGCTGGCGGCCGTCGGGCACGACGTGGTGCCGCACCTGTCGGCCCACATGATCCGAGACCGTGCGCACCTCGGTGCGCTCCTCGACCGGTGCCGCGAGGCCGGGGTCCGCGAGGCGTTCGTGGTGGGGGGTGATGCCAAGGACCCGGGCGAGTTCCACGATGGACTGGCCCTGCTCCGTGCGATGGACGAGCTGGGCCACCCGTTCGAGGCGATCGGATCGCCGAGCTACCCCGAGGGCCACGGCGACATCAGCGATCAACGCCTGCTCGAGGTGCTGCTCGAGAAGCAGCGGTACGTGTCGTACATGGCGACGCAGATGTGCTTTAACCCCGATGCGATCGTGCGGTGGATCGCCGAGATGCGTCGCCAGGGGGTAGCTCTCGCCGTGCACCTCGGCACCCCGGGCGTGGCCGACATGGCCAAGCTCATGACGATCAGCGCCCGCATCGGCATCGCCGACAGCGCGCGCTACCTGAAGAAGAACAAGCGTATGGTGGGCCACTTGATCACCCCGGGGAAGTTCGGGCCCGACGCGCTGCTCGAGGGGATGGCCCCTGCGTTCGCCGACCCGAGCGCACACATCGAAACCCTGCACCTCTTCACGTTCAACCAGGTCGCCGCGACCGTCGAGTGGCAAGAGCGGATGCTCGCCCTCCTCGAAGCCTGACGAGCCCTCGATGCCGGTCGACGCGGTTTCTTGCCGATCTACGGCTCGCGTCGGTCTACGACGCCTGCAACCCGCCGACCCCGGATGTGAGCTTCGACCGTGATCGCCCGTCCGTCGGGCTGAGCCACCTCAAGTCGACGTGGTCCGCGGGCCGACACCTCCACCATGCGACGAGCGACCCTTCCGTTCCTGGTGGGCATGCTCGTGGCGGGGGCGTTCGCCCCGCCGAGCTCGGTCGCGTCAGGTGTCGCATCGCCCCGGCCGGGAGCGGCGCGCGAGTGCGGACCGGGACTCGTCCCCGTCGCGGATGGACTGTGCACCCACGGCGGGGACCGTGTGCCTCCCACGGCCGAGCGCGCCGCCGCCAGGGAGGCGACGGTGCCGGCCCGCTCGGAGCCGTCGGACCTGTGCGCCGGAAACGGACTGAACGGCCGGCGCGTCCGCGTGTTCTACGCATACCCGAACGACACGACGTCGCGGGCGGCGGTGTTCCGCTCGTGGGTCCGGGATTCGGTCGCGATGGCCGACGCGAACCTGGATGCGCAGACACCCGGGACCGACGGGCAGCATCTGCGCATGTTCTGCAAGAACGGACGGAAGGTCACCGTTTCCGCGATCTCGATGCTGCCGATCGGCGCAGACGCCGCCTTCACGTTCAACGACGTGATCGGATCGCTCGTGAACCGCGTCGCCCACGGCCTCGGTGACACGAACTTCGACGCCCCCCGGTTCACCTACGTCGTCTTCATCGACAACGTCACCTGCTGCTACGGCCCGTCGGGCCAGGGCACGATCTACTACGACGACCGCCCCGATCCGGCAGTGAACCTGAACAACCAGGCCGCGTTCGGCCCGAGGTTCGCGATGGTCGAGGTCAGTGGCTCGGCGTGGCAGGGGGCCTACGTCTTCCTGCACGAGGTCGGGCACACGCTGGGTGCGGTGCAGCACTCGGCTCCGCATTCGTCGGGCGCCGGCCACTGCTACACGTCCTATGACGTGATGTGCTACGCGGACGGTGGACCCTGGTTCTCCGGGGGCGGAGCGATGCAGCTGGTCTGCGACCCGATGTCCGACGGCCAGTACCCGTTCGACTGCGAGGGCGGCGATTACTACGAGGTCGATCCGCCTCCCGGGAGCTACCTGGCCGGGGCCTGGAACACGTCCGACAGCGGTTGGCTGACGAAGCCCGGCTGATCCGCCGACCGCAACCAACCCAGGGTCACGTTCCTCGCGTGTGCAGGCCCGCCCCCCGTGGCAGACTGCGCTTCCTCGGAACGTGAACGGGGGTCATCGTTTGGAGCAGCGCTACGACGTCGTCGTGGTCGGCGGGGGACACAACGGTCTCACGGCTGCCTTCTACTTCGCCCGCGCCGGCCTGAAGTCCCTCGTGCTCGAGCGACGCGACGTGGTGGGCGGTGCGTGCGTCACCGAGGAGATCCTGCCCGGCGTCAGGGCCTCCACGACGTCGTACATCGCCTCGATGCTGCGTCCGGAGATCATCAAGGACATGGGCCTTGCCCGCCACGGGCTGCGCATGGTGCCCTGCGAGCCGGCGCTTCAGGTCGTGCTGGAGGGTGGCCGCACGCTCGCGTGGTGGGAGCAGGACGAGCGCACCGCCGACGAGATCGCCCGCTACTCGAAGGCCGACGCGAAGACCTTCGTCGAGGTGACGCACCGGTTGCACCGCCTCGCCGGTCACCTGCAGGGGTTCTTCCTCGAGGAGCCGCCGGACCTCTACGCGACCGGCTGGGGCAAGGTGAAGGAGGGCAAGCGCGCCTACACGCGCCTGAAGGGTCTCGGCGGTGACGAGCTCACCGATCTCGTGCGGTTCACGACGGGTTCACTCGGCGAGTTCGTCGACCGATGGTTCGAGTCCGAGGAGGTCAAGCGCCTCTACCTCGCGAACAACGTCTACGGCATGCATGCGCCGCCCTATCGGCCGGGCACGGCGATCGGGTTGATGTTCCACATGCTCTCGGGCGGTGAGCACGACGTGCAGGGTTTCAACGGCCACGTGATCGGCGGCATGGGCTCGATCACGCGAGCGATGGCGGCGGCGGCGACCGAGGCCGGCGCAGAGATCCGGACGGATGCTCCGGTCGCGCGGATCTCGGCGCGCGACGGGCGAGCCGTCGGCGTCGTGCTCGACGACGGCACGGAGATCGTCGCCCGCGTCGTGGTCTCGAACGCTGACCCGAAGCGCACGTTCCTCGGCATGCTCGAGGAGGGGGACCTGCCGGGGGACTTCCGCGACGACGTCGCCGCGATCAAGATGGCCGGCCCGTGCGCGAAGGTGAACCTCGCGCTCCGCGAGGAGCCCGTCTGGACGGGCATGCCCGAGGGTGCGAGCCCGAACCAGCGGTCGCTCGCGACGCTCGTGCCCACCCTGGAACAGGCGCAGCGCAGCTACGACCAGCATCAGTGGGGCGAGCTGCCCGACGAGCTCTGGGTCGACTGCGTCACGGCGTCGAACGTCGACGACACCCTGGTCGACCAAGCGGTCGCGCCGGGTCGGCACGTGATGACCTGCTTCGTGCAGTACCTGCCGTTCGAGCTGGGTGAGGGGACGTGGGACGACCGCAAGCAGGAGCTCACCGGCCGGGTGATCGAGCGCATCGGGCGGTACGCGCCGAACGTGCCGGGGGCGGTCGAGGCGAGCTACACGGTGACGCCCCTGGACCTCGAGCGGACGTACGGACTCACCGAGGGGAACATCTTCCACGGCGACCTGAACATCGAGCAGTTGTTCTTCATGCGACCCCTGCCCGGGTGGTCGAGCTACTCGACACCGGTCGAGGGGCTCTACCTCTGCGGCGCCGGCGTGCATCCGGGGGGAGGCGTGACCGGCGCTCCGGGGTACGTGGCGTCCCACCGGGTGCTGCGAGACCTGAAGAAGCGCGTGGGCTAGGGATCGGTCGTGGCGATCGAGATCCCCTGCGCCCACTGCGGCCCCCGGCCGTTCACGGAGTTCTCGTTCGGCGGCGAGTGGCGCGAGCTCGATGCCCCCGACACGGAGGCCGACTTCGCCCGCGTCTACCTGCCCGAGAACCCCGAGGGCTCGCAGCGCGAGCGATGGTTCCACGCGATGGGCTGCCGCACGTGGACGAGCGTGACCCGCGACACCCGGACGAACGCGATCGAGGGTCCCTGAGGTGGGCACGTTCGAGTTCGAGGGGCGGCCGGTGCCGTTCGAGGCCGGTGACACCATCGCGTCGGCCCTGTACCGGGCGGGCGTCCGCACGTTCTCACGGTCGCTGAAGTATCACCGGCGTCGCGGCCTGTACTGCGGCACCGGGGACTGTCCCAACTGCCTGATGACGGTCGACGGGAAGCCCGCCGTGCACACGTGCACCGCGCCGTGCGCCGAACGGATGCGGATCGATCGGCCGGGTGGCTTCCCCGACGCGGAGCGCGACCTGCTGCACGTGACCGACTTCCTGCACCGGCTGACGCCCGTCGGCTTCTACTACAAGACGTTCGTCCGTCCGCGGTTCGCATGGCCCGTGGCCGAGCGGGTGATCCGGCGGGCGACCGGGCTCGGGGCGCTGCCACCGACGACGGCCGCGGCACGCCAGGTCGTCCGCCACGAGCATGTGGACACCCTCGTGATCGGCGCCGGGATCGCGGGGCTCGAAGCCGCACTGGAAGCGGGCACCGACGGGTCGGTGCTCGTGTGCGACGAGGGTTCCGTCGGGCACGCGATCGCGCCGGGACCCACCTCGGATCGTCTCGCCGAGCTCGAGGCCGGAGTGCGGTCCATCGGCACCGTCACCGTGATGGAGGGGTTCACCGCGCTCGGGGTGTACGAGGGCCTGCACGTGCCGCTCGCCGGCGACGGCGAGCTCGTGCACGCGCACCCGTCGCGCGTGGTCGTGGCGACCGGCGCGGTCGAGCAGCACGGCGTCTTCCCCGGCAACGACCTGCCGGGCGTGATGCTCGGCCGAGCCGCCGCCGCGCTGGCCGGGGTCCACGGGGTGCGTCCGGGCGAGCGGGCCGTCGCGGTCGTCCGCACCGAGGAAGGGATCGACCACTTGCGGGCCGTGATCGGCGCCGGGGTCGGGATCGCCGCCGTCGCCGTGTCGGCCGCACTCGCCGGCCGGCTGCCGTCCCACGGCGTCGGCGAGGTGGTCCTCGACGGCGAGGTGCACGAGGCCCGCGGAGGTTCGTCGCTCCGATCGGTGGTGCTGCGTCGTGAGGCACTGGGGAAGCGCTTCGCGTGCGACCTGCTCGTGCTCTCGCTCGGGCTGACGCCACGCGACGGGCTCGCTCGCATGTCGCTGCCCGACGAGGCCGTGACGCTCGTGGGCGATGCTGCGCGAGCGCCGCTGCGCGATGGCGCATGCGGGCACGACGGTACCGTCTGCCTGTGCGAAGACGTCTCGATGCACGACCTCGAGCAGGCGTGGGACGAGGGCTTCCGCAACGCCGAGATCCTGAAGCGCTACACGACGACGACGATGGGACCCTGCCAGGGGGCGATGTGCGGGCGGGCGCTGTCATGCTTCGCGGCCTCGCGCGTCGACGGCCCGGCGACGCCGACCGAACCCGTCGCCGACGTGCCTCGCACGACCGCGCGTCCCCCGGCCCGCCCGGTCACGCTCGAGACGCTCGCTGCGGGCGTGCACGAGACCGTGGACAAGCGCACGTCGCTGCACGAGGTGCACGTCGGTGCCGGTGCCCGGCTCGACCGATCCGGGGGATGGCTCCGCCCGTTCTCCTACGGGGACTGGCGCGAGGAGTACCGGGCGGTGCGTGAGCGGGTCAGCCTGATGGACGTCGGCACCCTCGGCAAGTTCACGATCGCCGGTCCTGACGCCGACACGCTGGTTGATCGGTTGTTCCCGTGTCGCACCGACGACCTGGAACCCGGCCGCACCCGCTACGTGCTCACGCTCGACGAGGCCGGCTACGTGATGGGTGACGGGCTGCTCGCACGCGTCGGTGACGGGGAGTGGTACCTGAACTCGACCTCGGGCGGAGCGGGACGCACCGACGCCCACCTTCGGAACTTCGCCGACCGGTTCGAGCTCGACGTGCACGTGCTGGACCGCACGGCGCAGTGGGGGGCGATCAACCTTGCGGGGCCGCACGCGCGCGACCTGCTCGAGCGCCTCACCGACGACGCGGTCGATGCGCGGACCGTGCCCTATCCAGCATTCGCCGACGTGACGGTCGCGGGCGTGCCCTGTCGTGCGGTCCGCACGGGCTTCGTCGGCGAGCTCGCGTTCGAGCTTCACCACCCTCGCCGGCGTGGCCCGGAGCTGTGGCGCGCGCTCGTCGAGACGGGGCGCGACTGGGATCTGCGCCCGCACGGCCTCGACGCGCTCGAGCTGCTGCGGCTCGAGAAGGGGCACGTCTATCTGGGACAGGACACGATGCCCGACGACACGCCGGCGAAGCTGGGCATGCCGTGGGCCGTCGAGATGTCGAAGCCATGGTTCGTGGGGAAGCAGGCCCTCGAGCGCATGGGTTCCCTGCCGCCCTCTCGGCGCCAGGTCGGGCTCGAGTTCGGCGGCGGACCGGCCGACACGGCCGACCTGCGCGGGGAACCCCTCATCGTGGGCGGCGCCGTGGTCGGCCGCATCACCTCGGCCGAGCGCTCGATCGCGCTCGACCGCGCGATCGGCCTGGGATGGCTGCGCGCCGTCGACGGTGGGTTCCCCGAGCGGCTCGAGACGGGGTCGGGAGCGACGGCGTCGGTCGTGGCCACCCCGTTCTACGACCCCGAAGGTGGGCGAGTGCGTGGCTGAGCTGCGGGTCGAACTGCCCTCGGTCGTCTGCGTGCTGGACTCGAGCGAGGCGTGCGACGCGATCGAGGCCCCGGACGGCGTCACCCTCCTGCGCGTCGCACCCCGGGAGGTGATACTCGTCGGCCCCGACGATCTCTCGGGCGTGCCAGCGTCCACCGGTCCGCGCGCCTGGGTCGAGGACGTCTCCGACGCCTGGGTGGCACTGGTGCTCGATGGTGCCGACGCACCCGCCGCATTCGCCCGGGTCTGCGAGCTCGAGCTGCCCACGGAGGGCTGGATCCAGGGCGAGGTGGCGAGGGCCCCGGCGAAAGTGCTGATCGTGGGCGACCAGGTCACGATCTTCGTGCCGGCGATGCTCGCGGCCCACGCCGAGGAGCGCATCCGCCTCGACGCGGCGGAGGTGCTCGGTTCGTGAGCGGCCTGCTCAAGCATCGGGAGTTCCTCACGCGGCGCGACCTGAAGCCGCGATACGACGTCGTGATCGTCGGCGGCGGCGTGAACGGGCTCTCACTCGCCTTCCACCTCGCCGAGTACCACGGCATCCGCGACGTCGCCGTGCTCGAACGGTCGTACATCGGCAGCGGCGGAAGCGGCCGCAACACGCAGGTCCTGCGTGCCACGTACAACACGACCGAGACCGTGCCCCTGTACGCGACGAGCCTCGGCATGTACCGCACGCTCTCCCAGGAGCTCGACTTCAACGTGCTGTTCAGCACGCAGGGCAACCTCGATCTGTGCCATTCCCCAGACACCCTGCAGGTGGAACGGGAGAAGGTGCTGCTGCATCGACACTACGGCGTCGACACGGAGATCCTCACCCCCGACCAAGTGCTCGAGGTGTGTCCGCTCGTCGACCTCACCGCCGGCGGGGAGCTGCCGGTGATCGGCGCGAGCTATCACCCCCCGGGGGCGTTCGCGCGCCATGACTCCGTGGTCTGGGGGTACGCGAGTGCGGCGAACCGCCGCGGTGTCGAGATCCACCAGGGCGTCGAGGTCACGGCCGTCGACGTCGTCGACGGCGAGTGCCGCGGGGTGCGGACGAACCGAGGGTCGGTCGCCGCCGGCCGCGTCGTCAGTGCCGTTGCAGGATGGTCGGGGGTGCTCGCCCGGATGGCGGGAGTGCGCCTGCCGATCGAGACGATGGCCCTGCAGGCGTTCGTGACCGAGGCGTACCGGCCGGTGCTGTGGGGTCTCGTCTCGTCGATGGACCTCTACATCTACACGCAGCAGACGGCGCGCGGCGAGCTCGTCGTCGGGGCGGAAACACTTCCCTACAACACGTACTCGACGCGCTCGACGTTCGACTTCGCCGCGGAAGCCGCGAAGCGCACGATCCAGCTGCTGCCGTTCATGGCGAAGGCACGGCTGATGCGGCAGTGGACCGGTCTATGCGACATGACGCCCGACTCCTCGCCGCTGCTCGGCGAAAGCGACGTGCGGCGCTTCTTCCTGATGTCGGGCATGGGCACATGGGGGTTCAAAGGCGCCCCGGTCTTCGGCAAGACGATGGCCGAGATGCTGGCCACCGGGCGGCTCGATCCGCTGATCGCGCCGTTCTCACCGGATCGGTTCCGCGAGGACCGCATGGTGCCCGATGCCGCGAGTGCCGGCACCCACCGCTGATCACGAACCCGGCGGCCACGACGACGCCACGAGCCCGGGTCGTGCCGTCGGCACGGCCCAGGCCGATCGTGGCGGGCGCTCTGTACCGTCCGCTACGCGGCATCCAGCCCGTGTGCGGTCAGTCCGTAGATCACGAGGACGTCGATCAGGATCGCGGTCATCGCGAACAGCGGAAGCACCGGCAGGGCGAACAGCCAGAACAGGCAGCTCACCGACGCCAACACGATGCCGACGACCGGTGCCGCGGGGACACGGGCGAACAAGAGCAGCGCAGCGATGAGGACGGCGCCGCTCCAGATCACGGCGACCCACCCCCAGGTCTCGAGGGTGCTGTACAGCAAACCGCCTTCATCCAGGTACGCCTTGTCGGCGAGCGCACCGAGCCCCCAGATCAGGTTGGCGAAAGCGCTGAACAGGAACACGATGGCGGCGAACGTCATCCAACCCGAACGCACCACGGGTTCGGGCTCGACCATCCCTTCCGGTACGACGTACGGCTTCGTTGAGGTTGCCATCGTCGACCTCCTTCCCTCCATCCCTCGGATGTCCGGCCTCGGGAGAGAGCGCTCGGGAGGCCGGAAACCGACCTATTGACAGGTTAGCTCTCGACGGCAGGGGGCCGACTCCCCCAGGCCCGCGTCGAGCGGGACTTCTGGCCCTTGGTGGCTAGGCAGGGGCGTCGATCGCCGCTGCGACCGTGCCGGGCTGCGTCGTCGGGATCCGCTTCGTGAAGAAGAGCGCGATCATTCCGATGATCGCAAGCAGGGCGAGCGCGGAACGCAGGCCGTCCACGCGAGCCTGCTCGTTCACGTCGACGATCGCCTGGCTGGTCGTAGGGTCGACCCCTGCGTCGTCCAGCGCCGTCTCGAGGTCCGCGTCGGAGATGAAGGGCACACCGCTCGTCAGCTGAACGGTCGACTGTGAGACGACCTGCTGTGGCACGTCCGGGTTCTCTTCGATCCCGGTCAGGAACGATGCCGACAGCGAGGCGATCAGCACCGAGCCTGCGAGCGCCGTGCCGAGCGACGCGCCGAACTGCGTGGCGGTGTTCTGGAGGCCGCCGACCTCGGGGCTCTCGTCGTCGGGGACCGCCGAGACGGTGACGCTCCCCAGCTGCGAGGCGAGGCCCCCCATCGCAAGCCCGATCAGCATGAGCGGACCCGTCACGATCGCCGCGCTCGCGTTCACGTCCATCGTGCTGAAGAGCAGCACGATGCCGAAGACCGCGGCGACGAGGGAGAGCTCGACCACCCGCCGAGGCGAGACGTTCGGGAAGAACTTCGGGACGCCCGCCGCGGCGAGCAGCATGGTGAGCGAGAGCGGCGTGATCTTGATCCCGGTGTCGATCGCCGAGAGCCCGAGGGCGACCGACAGGTAGAGCGGGATCACGAAGAACAGCCCCATCATCACCACGAACTGGAAGAAGAACATCACGAGTCCGCCGGTCATCTGCTCGTTCCGGAAGAGCGACGGTGTCACCAGCGGTTCCTTTCCTACGGCGTCGAGCCGACGCACGTGCCGCATGAACAGCCCGATCGTCGCCAGGCCCCCGAGGATCAACCAGATCACGGGCGACAGCCCGCCGAACACCGTCGGGGCGCCGTCGTTCGCAACAACCCATCCCCAGTCGCCCGAGAACAGGACGCCGAAGATCGTGAGGCCCATCCCGAGGGCCCAGAGGAAGGAGCCCAACAGGTCGAGGTGCGGGGGGTTCTCGACCGGCTCGGCGGCGATCCGGCGGCTGAACAGGAAGATGCCCGCGCCGACGACCACCTCGCCGACGAAGACCCACCGCCAGGACGCGTAGGTCGTCGCGAGTCCGCCGATCAGCGGCCCAACGGCGATCGCGATGGCCCCGGCCGCCCCGATCAATCCGTAGGCACGAGGACGCCCATCCGCGGGGAAGTTACCGGCGACGAGGGCGACGATCGCCGGCATGATCAGGGCCGCGCCGATCCCCTCCAGGAGCGACCATCCGAGGAGCAGCACGCCGAGGTTCGGCGAAAAAGCCGTCGTCAGCGACCCCGAGCAGTAGATCACGAGCCCGATCGTGAACGCGCGTCTGCGTCCGATGATCGAGCCGATCTTGCCGCCCGTGACCATCAGCATCGCCATCACGAGCGTGTAGAGGACGATCGCGGTCTGGATCCCCGTCACGGTGGTGTCGAGGTCGTCGGCGACGGTGGCGATCGACACGTTCATCACGGAGCTGTCGAGCGCCATCAGGAACTGTCCGGCACACAGCGTGAGGAGCACCATACCGGCGGCGCCGGATGCCTGTGCCGTGCTCGCCTCGGCCGACATGCGCGGACTCTAGCGCGTGGCCGTGGCCCGACGCGCTAGGCGAGGCCAGCGATCGACCGGTCCAGCAGGTAGTCGGCGAACGACGGTCGCACGAGCACGCGGGTCGTATCGGCTCGCTCGTGCAGGATCACCTGGGTCTTGGCGAAGAGCGTCTGCGCGCACATCCCTCGGTGCCACGTTCGTGGGTGCAGGTCGATCGAGCACCCGCTCGCGAGCAGGTCGAACCGACCCGGACCGCCGAGCTCGATCGCGACGCGATTCGAGCTCACGTCGATCACCGAGCGATGTGATCCATCGAGTGCCGTCCGGAGCTCACCGGCGATCTCGGCGCTCGCGTGCGGCGGTCCGAGCACGAGCCATTCGTCGGGGCCGAGCCAGAGCACCGCACGCGAGCCGTCTTCCCACACGGTGTTCGGCTCGAGCGGGATCGGGTACGGCGCGCGTCCGGTGAGCGAGGGATCGAGCCGCAGTGAGACCTGCGCGAGGAAGGGGGCGTGCTCGAGCGTCACGCGCCCGCCTGTTCGCTCCGCGACCGCTGCGAGATCGCCGACGCGCGATGCCAACGGGTCCCGCTCGAACGCCTCAGCCGTCACGGCGCCCCCCCTCGGCGTCGTAGAACACCGGCGGCACGACGGCGCACTCCACTGGACCCCGGGGGGTTGGCGACACCACGTGCCCGCCGATCCGCTCGCGTCCGCCGGCCACCATCGCCAGCGCGAAGGTGCGCTCGAGCACGGCACTGCGGTAGCTCGACGTGACGTGGCCGATCATCGGCACGGGCGCTTCGGCCGACGCATGCTCGGGCGAGACGAGCTGCGCGCCCTCGGGCAACCAGACGCCAGGGTCGGTCGGCAGCAACCCGACGAGCTGTTTGCGGTCGGGCCGCACCGTGTCCGCCCGGCGGAGCGAACGCCGACCGACGAAGTCGGAGTCGTCCTTCCGAACGATCCACGACATACCGAGGTCGTGCGGGGTCACCGTGCCGTCGGTGTCCTGGCCCACGATCACGAAGCCCTTCTCGGCCCGCAGCACGTGCATCGACTCCGTGCCGTAAGGGGTGAGGCCGAGCGGCTGACCGGCCTCCAGCACGGCGTCCCACATCGCGAGGCCGAGGTGCCCCGCGACGTTGATCTCGTAGGCGAGCTCGCCGCTGAAGCTCACGCGAGCGACCCGGGCCGGCATGCCCGCGACGTCTCCCTCCCGCCACGTCATGAACGGGAAGGCCGTCGCGTCGACGTCGACGTCGGTGCCCGCCGCCGCGAGCACGTCGCGACAGGCCGGCCCGTTCAGCGCGATCGTCGCCCACTGCTCGGTCACGCTCGTCGCGTACACCTGCAGGTACGGCCACTCCGTCTGGAGCCACTCCTCGACGTGGTCCATGACCTTCGCGGCGCCGCCGGTCGTGGTCGTGATCAGGTACCGGTCGTCGGCCAGCCGCATCGCGACCCCGTCGTCGAACACCATGCCGTCGAGCCCGAGCATCATCCCGTACCGGATCGAGCCCACGCGGAGCGTCGACATGCGGTTGGTGTAGAGACGGTCGAGGAAGACCGCCGTGTCCGGCCCGACGAGCTCGATCTTGCCGAGGGTCGATGCGTCCATCACGCCGGCGGCACGCCGAACCGCCAGGCACTCTCGCTGCACGGCCGCGTGCATCGACTCGCCGGGAAGCGGGAAGTACCACGGCCGCTTCCATTGGCCGACGTTCTCGAAGGTGGCACCACGCTCGACGTGCCGCTCGTGCATCGGGGTGGTGCGGACCGGGTCGAGCAGCCTGGGTCCACGATCGGGTCCCGCGAGCACCGAGTAGGGGACCGGCGTGTAGGGCGGGCGGCTGTTCGTCGGCCCCTGCGCTCCGGGACCCTCGCCCCATGCCTCGTTCACGATCGCCGCGGTGAGCGCCCCGCTCGTGCGCCCCTGGTCGATCGCGGTGCCGATGTACGTGGCGCGCTTGACATGCTCCGTCGAGCGGAGCTCGTGACCGACGGCGTCGAGCACGTCGGCCACCGTCGAGTCACGCTGCAGCTCGACGAAGTGCTCGGAGAGGTCGTCGGCGGGCGTGTACCAGTACGGGACGCTCGAAGGCACGTCGCCGGCCGCGGCGCCGACGACCGAGAGCCAGGGCGGTCCCGAGCCGTCGGGCACGAAGCACGTCCGGTCGTCGTCCCAGCGCAGGCCGCCCCCGATCCCGCGCCAGAGCTGCGACGCCGGGTTCCAGCCGCCGGAGACGAGCACGAGATCGGCGGCGATCGTGTCGACCGCACCGCCGGGCCCGAGGAGCGTCACCGATCGGACGCGTGGGTCGCCGTCCGCGGCCAGCACCGACCAGCCGGTGCGCACCTCGACGCCGGCCTGGCGAGCCGCGTCTGTGGCGCGGCCACCCTCGCCGGGGTCGACGATCGCGGCGACGTCGAGCCCGTTTCGAGTGAGTGCGACCGCGTCGTCGTGCCCCGCGTGGTTCGTGCTGAACACGACGGCCCGCTCCCCGGGCAGCACGCCGAAGCGGTCCGCGTAGAGCCTCGCGGCGGAGGCGAGCATCACGCCGGGCAGGTCGTTGCGCCGGAACCCGATCGGACGCTCGTGGGCGCCGGTCGCCAGCACGACGCGACGAGCTCGCACGTGGTGCACGCGTTCGACCGGTGACGACCGTTCGTACACCACGACGTAGCCGTCGTCGTAGACGCCGAGCGCCGTGGCGTCACTGACCACGGTCACCTCCGACGCGCTCGCGAGCGCTCCACCGGTGGTCGCGATCCACGCCAGCGCTGGCTCGCCGTCGACATCGTCACCGGACGTCGCGGTGCCGCCGAGCCACGGTCGCTCGTCCACGAGCATCACCCGGTCACCGGCCTCCGCGGCTTCGAGCGCGGCTCGCAGCCCGGCGACGCCGGCGCCGACCACGAGCGTCTCGACGTGCACGTGGCGATGGTGCGCGACGGGCGCGCCGGTGTCGCCGAGAGGGAGCCTTCCCACCCCGGGTCGTGGCGATGCGACGAGCCCTTCGACGAGCGGCACCGAGGTCGCCGGCACGATCGGGCGGAACACCGGCGCCGAGACCTCGACGAACGCGTTCGGCTCCTCGACGCCGGCGGAGAACACCCCGCGCGGTCGCCCTTGCAACGGCGAGCGGGCGACGACCTCGACACCGTTCGCGAGCAGCGCGCTCGCGAGCGTGTCGCCGGCGAGGCCTTCGTACCCCTCGCCGTCGAACGAGAACACGAGCGACCTCGCGTGATCGACACCGTGCCCGGCGGGCGGCACGAGTCGCCGCCCGGTCATGCGGCTCTCCTCAGGCCGGCGCGGCTCCGTGCCAGTGAAGGGAGCCCGAGATGGCGACCCACGCTCAGCGGGCCGGCGCACCCTCGCGATGCCCTGACGGCCGTCACCGGTCCGCTGCCTCGCCGGGGGGCGCCTCGCCGACGCGGTACGCGGCCCCGATCTCGTTCGTGGCCGTGTTCCGCGTGAGGTTGAACCAGCGGCGGCATCCGGCTGTATGCATCCAGCGCTCCGACCACCAGCCCCGAGGGTTGTCGCGCATGAAGAGGTAGTCGGCCCACTCCTCGTCGGTGAGGGTCTCGGGATCGGCCGGGTAGCTCACGTGCGCCTGCCCGCCGTAGCGGAACTCGATCTCCTCGCGGGGGCCGCACCACGGGCAGGGGATCAGCAGCACGGCGTCATGCCTTCCCCTCGTCGAAGGACGCGACGAGACGCTTGGGTGCCGTCATGCGCCATGCCTCGACGATCAGCTCGCGCACCTCGTCGCCGTCGGTCTTCGAGAGCACGGCGCCGACCCAACCGCTCGGACCGACGTAGGGTGGGGCGAACCACGCGTCCGCGTCCATCGCGATCAGCGCGCGCTGTTCGTCGTGGATCGACTTGATCCACGCATGGCGTTCCTGCTCGCTGAACATCAGGAAGATCTTGCTCCGGACGCGGAACGTGGCGGTCTCCCACGTCTCGCGCTCCTCGGTCTCGGGGAGCGAGAGGGTGAACGCTCGCACGGTCGATGCCCGGATGCCCATGCGCCACCATCAGTGCGCGACCGCCGCCGCGCCGTGCTCGTCGATCAGGGCGCCGGTCGTGAACCGGTCGAGCGAGAACGGTCGGGCCAGCGGCCCGGGCTCGCCGTTCGCGATCGTCTCGGCGTAGACCCATCCCGATCCCGGCGTGCCCTTGAACCCGCCCGTACCCCAGCCGCAGTTGACGAAGAGCCCGTCGATCGGCGTACGGTCGATGATCGGCGAGGCGTCGGGGCAGACGTCGACGATGCCGCCCCACGTCCGCAGCATCGAGGCGTGGGCGAACATCGGGAACAGCTCGATCGCCGCAGCCATCTGGTGCTCGATCACGTGGAACGACCCGCGCTGCCCGTACCCGATGTACGCGTCGATGCCGGCTCCCATCACGAGTTCGCCCTTGTCGGCCTGCGAGACGTAGACGTGCACGGCGTTCGACATCACGACGCAGTCGAGCACGGGTTCGTACAGCGCGCTCACGAGGGCCTGCAGGGGATGGGACTGCACCGGCAGCCGAAGACCGACCATCGAGGCCAGCACGCTCGTGTGGCCGGCGGCCGCGAGGGCGATCTTCCCCGCCCGGATCGTGCCCCGGGAGGTCTCGACCCCTTCCACCGTGCCGCCATCGCCCCGCAGGAACCCGGTGACCTCGGCGTGCTCGACGATGTCGACGCCGTGGCGATCGGCACCGCGCGCATAGCCCCACGCAACCTTGTCGTGGCGTGCGACACCGCCGCGGCGCTGTAGCGTGCCCCCCAGCACCGGGTAACGAACGTGGGGCGAGGTGTTGACGATCGGCGCGAACGCCTTCACGCCGTCGGCATCGAGCCACTCGGCGTCGACACCGTTCAGCCTGTTGGCCTCCACGCGCCGCACGCTCGCGCGCACGTCGCCGAGGTCGTGGGCGAGGTTCAATACGCCGCGCTGCGAGAACTGCATGTCGAACGACAACGTCTCTTCGAGCCTCTCCCAGAGCCTCAGCGAGTGCTCGTAGATCGCCGCCGACTCGTCCCAGAGGTAGTTCGATCGGATGATCGTGGTGTTGCGGGCCATGTTGCCGCCTCCGAGCCAGCCCTTCTCGACCACGCAGACGTCGGTGATGCCGTGGTTCGCGGCGAGGTAGTACGCGGTGGCGAGTCCGTGCCCGCCGGCACCCACGATCACGACCTCGTAGGCCGGCCTTGGTTCCGCTGCACGCCAGAAGCGCTCGCCCATCGCCGCACAGGGTAGGCGGCTCGGGGCGGACCGTCCCGGCCGGGGGTGCGCCCACCGCAACCCAAGGAGTGAACGGAGGGCCGGGCGGCCTACCCTTCGCTTCCTCACCCGCTTCGGGGGATGCCGTTCCCGCGAGGCGGCGTCAGACTGACGTCGGCTGGTCGAGCGGGCGGGGAACGTCCCTCATCCGGAAGGGTCGAAGGGAAGGCGTGCGATGAACAGGATCGAACCCATCGCGCCAGCCTTCGAGGGTGGGGCGATCTCGCTCGAGGTCCGGTGGATCTACCGCGGCCAGATCCCGCACGCGGTGCTGGCGTGGGTGGGCCCGTTCGACGCATGGATCGAGCAGCGAGAGGACCGCTACCTCGTGGACCCGGCCGCCCCCGAGCTCGGGGTGAAGATCAAGGGGGGCACCGAGCTCGATCTGAAGGCGTACCGGGGAGACCTCGGGGTGTTGGAGGTGCCGGGTGGTGGCCGAGGCCGGCTCCAGCGTTGGGAGAAATGGCTGTTCCCGCTCAGCGCGGTTGCCCTGCCGCCGGCCGACGGCGCGAGCTGGGTCGCCCTCTGGAAGACCCGTCACCGCCGTTCTTTCCGGATGTCCGGGGAAGGGCTCGTCGAGCGGCCCGTGACCGAGGCCGGGCTTCCCGGATGCTCGGTCGAGGTCTCGGGATTCACCGTCGGCAGCGAAGCATGGTGGACGATCGCCCTCGAGGCCGGGGGGGAATCGGAAAGCCTGGAGCCGGTCCTCCGCGCGACCGTCGCGGTGCTGTTCCGGGGCCCCAGGCCTCCCGGACTCAGCTTCGAGCTCGAGGATTCGATGTCCTATCCGCGATGGCTGACATCGAGAAACCGCGCCCGTTGACACGTTCGGCGGCCCGGCGTACCGTCCGCGGCGCGGTTGCGCACGAGACCGGGGCGTTGCGACATGCGAGACGAACGCGAGGGTGGCGGTGGGAACCTGCAGTCGGTCCGACGTGCCCTGCGAGCCCTCGAGCTGATCAGCGAGCACGGTGAGCTCGGCGTCACCGAGCTCGGACGCAAGCTCGGGGTGCACAAGGCGACGGCCTCCCGATTGATCGCGACGCTGTCCGAGCGGGGTTTCGTCGAACGGGATCCGATCACCGAGAAGTTCCGCCTCGGCTTCGGGCTGATCTCGCTCGCCGGCGCAGCCGTGGGAGGCAACGACCTCGTGCGGGCCGCCCGCCCGATCCTCGACGAGCTCGCCGAGACGACCCGCGAGACGGTGAACCTCGGCGTGCTCTCGGGCGGGTCGGTCGTGTACGTGGACCAGGTCACGGGCACGCGGTCGATCGTGAGCGTGAGCTGGGTCGGACAACGCACCCCGTTGCACTGCACGTCGAACGGGAAGGTGCTGCTCGCCTACGCGACCGACGCCGAGCGCGACCGTCTGCTCGGCGCCCCGCTCACCCGGCTCACGCCGCGCACGATCACCGATGTGCGGAAGTTGCGCGCGCAACTCTCCGAGATCCGTGCCCGCGGCTACGCCCAGACGATGGAGGAGCTCGAGGAGGGCCTGAACGCCGTCGCGGCGCCCGTGCGCGGCATGGGCGGCGACCTCGTCGCCGCGCTCAGCGTCTCGGGGCCCGCGTTCCGGATGCGCGCCGTGGACCTTCCTCGCATCGGCAAGCTCACGGCCGATGCAGGCCTGGCCATCTCGAGGCGTCTGGGGTACGTGGACCGCGGCGCCCGGGCGGTCTGAACCGTATGGACCCGAACACGGAAAGGAACTGAGCCGGTGTCGATCACGTGGGATGCCTACCGGGACGAGGTCGCGACACTGCTCGACGCGATCGGTCGGACCCCCCTGGTCCGGCTGCAGCGGGTGGCACCCCCCGGGGTCGAGGTGCTCGCGAAGGTCGAATGGTACGGCCCGACCGGGTCGGTGAAGGACCGGATCTACGCGGCGATGCTCGCGAAGGCCGAAGAGCGAGGCGCCCTGAAGCCCGGTATGACGATCATCGAGTGCACGACCGGGAACGCCGGCATCGCCTGTTCGGCGGTCGCCGCGATCAAGGGATACCGCTGCACGATCGTGATGCCCGAGGGCATGAGCAACGAACGGAAGACGATGATCAAGGCCTACGGTGCCGATCTCGTCCTGACCCCCGGCGCGGGCACCGACATCGACCTGGCGCTCGAGCGGATGCGCGAAATCGTCGCCGCCGACCCCGACCGGTATTTCTTCCCGGGGGAGTTCGAGAACCCCGACAACCCAGAGGCGCAGCTCGCAAGCGGCGAGGAGATCTGGGAGCAGTCGGGCGGCCGGGTCGACGCGGTCGTGGGGGCGCAGGGCACCGGCGGGTGGATCAGCGGGGTCGCCCACGCGCTCAAGGCCCGCAACCCGTCAGTGCTCGCCTTCGCGGTCGAGCCCGCGGAGTGCCCGTTGATCAGCGAGCACAGGTGGGGCACGCATGGGGTGCCGGGCATCGGCGACGGCATCGTGCCTCCGAACCTCGACCTCGCCGCGATGGACGGCATCGTCACCGTCTCGACCGGAGAGGCCCTCGTGACGGCGCGCCGACTCGCACGCGAGGAAGGGCTGCTCTGCGGCCCGTCGAGCGGCATCAACGTCGCCGCGGTCCACAAGGTGATCGAGCACCATCCTGAGTTGGAGCGCGTGGTCACCGTGATCTGCGACACGGGTCAGCGCTACCTGTCGGGCGAGCTCTACGGAGAGACGCCCGAGGTCGAGGAGCCCGAGCGCGACCACACGCTCGATCCCGGAACGGTCGCAGCGATCGAGTCGCACCGCGACCGGCTGGAGTTCATCGCCTGAGGGTCGTGCTACAGCGGATCGGCCTGGAACGTATCGCAGCGCGCGGGGTCACCCGAGTCGAAGCCGACGCGGAACCACTTCGCTCGCTGCGCCGACGAGCCGTGGGTCCAGCTCTCCGGGTCGATCCGGCCCGTGGTCGTCTCCTGGATGCGATCGTCGCCGATCGACTCCGCGGCGGCGAGTGCCTCCTCGAGGTCGCCCTCGCTGAGCTCCCCCTGCTGCAGGGCGGTGTGCCCCCACACGCCCGCCAGGCAGTCGGCCTGCAGCTCCATACGGACCGAGAGGTCGTTGGCCCGGCCGGGGTCGTCCCGTACGAGGCGTTGCACCTCGGCGTTGATGCCGAGCAGGTTCTGCACGTGATGTCCGTACTCGTGGGCGATCACGTACGCCTGCGCGAAGTCGCCCGGCGCTCCGAACCGGTCGCGCAGCTCCTTGAAGAACCCGAGGTCCAGGTAGATCTGGCTGTCGGCCGGACAGTAGAACGGGCCGGTGGCGGCCGAGCCTCGTCCGCAGGCGGTCTGGGTCTGACCCTCGAACACGACGAGTGTCGCCTCCTCATAGCGCTGTCCGGACTCCGCGAAGATGTCGGTCCAGGTGAGGTTCACGTCGTCGACGACGGCGTTCACGAACCCGAAGAGCTTGTCGTCGGGGTCGAGCGGCGTCGTGGTGTCGCCCGGCTGCGCCTCACCGAATCCCGAGAACGGATCGCCGCCGAGGATGTCCCCGAGATCGCCGCCGCCGTCGCCCAGCCGCGGGGCCACGCAGACGGCGAGCACGATCACGAGGATCACCAGTCCGATGCCGCCGCCCTTGCCGATCGGCAGGCCCCCGCCGCCTGACCCGCCGCCGAGGCCGGGGAAGCTCATGCCGCCGCCGCCGATCGGGCTCTGTCCCCGCCGGTCCTCCACGTTCGAGCTACGTCTGCGTCGGAGCTTCATGTCTGCATCCTGCCTTCCCACTCGGTGGCCTGTCGAACCCCGAACCGGTGCGTTCGATCCGCAGGGCGGGGTAGCCTGCGCGCCATGACCGAGCCCTGGGAGATGACCGCCACCGACGCGCTCGCCGCGATGCGGGCGCTGGACCTCTCGCCCGTCGAGCTGCTCGAGAGCGTCGAGCGACGCGCCGACGAGGTCGAGCCCGTCGTGAACGCGCTCTGCGAGCGGCGCCCCGAGGAGGCTCGCGAGGCCGCCGAGGCGAGCGCCCGGCGGTACGCGCGCGGCGAGCGGATCAGGCCGCTCGAGGGCCTGCCGGTCGCGCTGAAGGAAGAGGTGCCGGTGAAGGGCTGGCGCATGCGGTACGGGTCACTCGCGATCGACGAGATCGCGAGCGAGACGGCGCCGATCGGCGAGCGTATCTTCATGGCCGGCGCGGTCGTCCATGCGCGTACGACGACCCCGGAGTTCAGCTGCGCCGGGTACACGCACTCGAAGCTGTGGGGCGTGACGCGCAACCCCTGGAACCCGTCCGTCGCGGTCGGCGGCTCGAGCGGCGGCACGGGCGCATCGCTCGCGAGCGGGACGTCGCTGCTCGCGACCGGCTCCGACATCGGTGGGTCGATCCGCATCCCAGCGTCGATCAACGGGGTGGTGGGATTCAAGCCACCGCACGGACGCGTGCCGACCGGGCCGCCCTTCAACCTCGACCGGTTCTGCCACGACGGACCGCTCGCGCGCACGGTGGCCGACTGCGCGCTGTTCGAGAACGCCCTGGCAGGTCCCCACGTGCTCGACGTGACGTCGCTGCGTCCGAAGGTGCGCGTCCCGGCCCGGCTCAAGGGCATCGATGGGTGGCGCATCGCGCTCTCGGTCGACCTAGGGGCCTGGGCGGTCGATCCCGAGGTGGCGGCGGACACCCGGGCCGTCGGTGCGGCCCTCGAGGACGCCGGTGCCATCGTCGACGAGGTCGCGATCCCGTGGAACCTGCAGCACATCATGGCGACCGCGCGCCGCCACTACGCGGCGATCTTCGGCGCCGAGATCGGCGGGGCAGCCGCGGCGTTCGGCGATCTGCTCAACGACTACGCGCTCGCCTGGGCCGAGGAGGCCCAGATGTACATGACCGAGCCTCGTTCCTACCTGACCGGTCTCGAGGGGGAGCAGGAGATGTGGGAACCGCTCGGGAAGCTCCTCCGGCGCTACCGGGCCCTCGTGTGCCCGACGTGGGCGGTCACCGGCATCCCGGCGGGCGACAGCATCCTCGGGAAGGTCTTCGACGACGGCGGCCCGAACGACCGGCAGTTCCTCTGCTACATGACGACGCCGTTCAACGTGCTCGCGCCGTGTCCCGTGCTCGCGGTGCCGAGCGGGGTGGCGTCGAACGGCGTGCCTACCGGCGTGCAGATCGTCGGACGCACCTTCGACGATGTGAGCGCCTTCCGCATCGGCGCAGCGCTCGAGCGGGTGCGACCGTGGAAGAGCGTGCAGCGCGAGGTGCCCACGCACCCGTGAGCGATCTGGACGCCTCGCTCCAGGCGCTCGTCGATCGCGACGTCGAGGTGTGGCCGCAGATGCCCGGTCGATTGCTGCATGTGCTCGCACCCGGCGTCGACGCCGAGGTCGCGGCCGGGGTGGCCGACCGCACGACGGGAGAGGCGCTCGTGGCGGGCTCGCGGTTCCGCATCGCGAGCGTCACGAAGCCGTTCGTGGCTGCGGCCACGCTCCGGTTGGTCGAGGACGGGCGTCTCTCGCTCGACGAGACCATCGCGACGCTCCTCGCGGGGGAGTACGACGAGCTCCTTCGAAGGGGTGGGTACGACACCGACGCGATCACGCTGCGACACCTGCTCACCCACACGAGTGGCATCTACGACTTCGCGGCCGACGCCTACGACCCGTCGATCCGCGACGGCTTCACGTCGCAGGTGTACCGGGACCTCGGGCGCCGCTGGACGCGGCTCGAACAGATCGAGTTCGCCGTGTCCCACGGGACGCCGTACGGCCCGCCGGGCGAACGGTTCGGGTACTCGGATACCGGTGCCTGCCTGGTCGGAGAGGTGCTCGAGCGGACGACGGATCTGACGATGGGTGCGGCCATCCGTGAGCTCGTCGGCTGCGAGCGGCTCGGCCTCGAGCACACCTGGCAGGAGTCGATCGAACCCGAGCCGGCCTCGCTGCCGGCGCTGTCGCATCAGTACGAGGGCGGGTACGACGTCGCGGACATGGACGCGTCGATCGACCTGTACGGGGGCGGCGGGCTGATGTCGACCTGTCGTGACCTCGCCCGGTTCTTCCGAGGGCTGCTCGCCGGCGAGGTCTTCCGTGAGCCGTCGACCCTCGCGTCGATGACCACGACGCTGATCGACGTGCCGCTCGCCGACGGTGTGAGCGACGAGGACGATCCGTCGTCGGCCGCGATGTTCCTGTTCCGTGCGGAGGTCGGTGGCGAGGTCTGGTGGGGCCACGACGGCTTCTGGGGCACAACGGCGTACACGTGTCCGGCCCGCGACGTGACGATCGTGGCGGGGCATCAGTGCTCGGGCATGCCCGACGGGTTCAGCCGCATGACGATGATCGGGGAAGCGTTCGAGTTGGTGAGCGACCTCACGTGAGGACCCCCGAGCTGGTCGCGTCGATCCGGTGACTGAGAGTGACCTCCTCCGGTTCACGAACGTCTCGGACGCTGGCCTAGACTCCGCCGCATGACCACCTACCCGCTCTCCACCGAGGACCGTGACATCCAGCAGCGCGCCCGACGCTTCGTCGACGAAGATCTGATCCCGTGGGAGGAGCACGCCGAGGCCCACGGCGGCCGCATCCCCTCCGACGAGCGCGCCAAGCACCACGATCGGGCGGTCGAGCTCGGTTTCTACGCGATGAACATGCCGAAGGACCTCGGCGGCACCGGCATGACCACCCTGCAGCAGGTGCTGGTCTCCGAGCAGATCGGGCGCGTCACGAACGCACTCGGCTGGTGCGTGCACACGCCTCCGGCCTGGGCGCCGGCGGTCGTCAGCGACCACCAGATGCAGACGTGGATCCTGCCCACGATCCGCGGCGAGCAACACGAGTGCTACGCGATCACCGAGGCCGGGGCCGGCAGCGACGTCGACGCGATCGAGGCCACCGCCCGCCGCGACGGCCGCGAGTACGTGCTCGACGGGGAGAAGATGCACGTCACCTCGTTCAACGGCGCCACCTACTGCTTCTTCCAGGCGAAGATCGTCGGCGGGCCCAACGAGGGCGCCCATGCGATGTTCTTCGTCGACAAGGACACGCCCGGCGTTCGACTGGTGCGCGAACCGGCCTATACGCACACGTACCCCGACACTCACGCGGTCGTCGCTTTCGAGGACGTGCGGGTTCCCGCCGCCAACCTTGTCGGTGAGGAGGGTGACGGCATGGCGTTCACGTACGAGTGGTTCCGCTACGAGCGCCTGATGATCGCCGCCCGCTGTTGCGGCGCCGCCGAGCGCCTGATCGACGAGGCGACCGGGTTCGCGCAGCAGCGGGTGCAGTTCGGCCGAGCGATCGTCGAGCACCAGGCGATCTCGCACATGCTCGCAGACTCCCTCACCGAGTTGTGGGCGGCACGGCTGATGACGTATCGACTCGCGGAGAACGTCGACGCCGGCATCGACGTGAAGATCCAGCACGGGCAATGCTCGATGGCGAAGCTCTACGCGAGCGAGATGGCCGGACGCGTCGCCGATCGTGCCGTGCAGATCTTCGGCGGCCGCGGCTACATGCGCGAAAACGTCGCCGAGCGGTTCTGGCGCGAGCTTCGCGTCGATCGCATCTGGGAGGGGACGAGCGAGATCCAGCGCAACATCGTCGCCGATCAGCTGCAGAAGCGAGGCAGCCAGGCGCTCGTGGGCTGACCGCTAGCCACCGAGCACGGCCGCGTCGTCGCGCGTCCACGTCAGGACGACCTCATCGCCCTGCTGAACGCTCGAAGAACGGTCGTCGCTCAGGCGGTGCACGATCAACCGCTTGCCGATCGGCGTGTCGATGTGGAACTGGGTCAACGTGCCCAGGTAGACGACCTGGGCGACCCTGCCGGACAGTCGCGATCCGCCGTTCGCCGAGACGTCGCCGGCCGAGAGCTCGACGCGCTCGGGGCGAACGGCCACGAGCAGGGACGATCCGATCCCCGCGTCGGTCCCCGTGGGGCCGACCGGCACGACGATGCGGTCCCGCTCGTTCACCCGCATCACGAGGTCCTCGCCCGCCACCTCGTCGACGCGCACGTCCATCGCGTTCAGCACGCCGACGAAGTCCGCGACGAACGGCGTCGCCGGTTGCTCGTAGACCTCGCGGGGCTTGCCGAGTTGCTCGATCACACCCTGATTCATCACCGCGATGCGGTCGCTCATCGACAGCGCCTCGTCCTGGTCGTGCGTGACGTAGACGAACGTGGTCTTCAGCTCGAGCTGGATGCGCTTGAGCTCGAGCTGCATCTGCTTCCGCAGCTTCACGTCGAGGGCCCCGAGCGGCTCGTCGAGCAGCAACGCCGCCGGTTGGTTCACGAGCGCACGAGCGAGCGCGACACGCTGCTGCTGCCCTCCCGAGAGCTGACCGGGCCTGCGCTGCTGCAGTCCCCCGAGCCCGACGATCTCGAGCATCTCCGCGACGATCGCCGCCCGGTCGCCCTTCGGCACCTTCTTCAGTTTCAGCCCGTACTCGACGTTGCGCTCGACGTTCATGTGCGGGAACAGCGCGTAGTGCTGGAAGCACATGTTCACCTCGCGCTTGTTGGGCGGCACCCCGACGACGTCGACCCCGCGCAGAAGGATCGTGCCCTCGTCGGGTTCCTCGAATCCGGCGATCATGCGCATCGTCGTCGTCTTGCCGCACCCCGACGGGCCGAGCAGCGTGATGAACTCGCCCTCGGCGACGTCGAGCGAGATGCCGTCGACGGCGTGCACGTCGCCGAACGACTTGCGAACGCCCCGGATGCTGATCGCGGCGCCGGTCTCGCTCATGCCACCGACACCTCCTCCTCGTCGTCGACGACAGTCGTATCGGCCTCGAGCCGGCGGTCGGTGATCTTGCGCAGCACCTCCGACGCGATCACGACGATCGCCGAGATCACGAGGATCACGACGGCGACGGCGATCATCGCGGGCAATTGTCGCGGGAGCCGGAGCTGCGAGTAGAGGTAGACCGGGAAGGTCACCTGATCGCCCGAGACGAACGACGCGACCACGACCTCGTCGAACGAGATCACGAAGCTCAGCAGGAACGCAGAGAAGATCGCCGGCAGCATCAAAGGCCACGTGATCTGGCGGAACGTGGTGAACCAACCGGCGCCGAGGTCGCGGGATGCTTCCTCGAGCGAGGCGGGGATGCGCTCGAGCCGTGGCACGAGCGTGAGGATCGCGAAGGGCAACGCGATCACGATGTGTCCGATCGCGATCGTGAGTCCGGAAAACGGCATGCCGATCGTGTTGAAGAGGATCAGCAAGGCGGTGCCGAGCACGACGAGCGGGATCACGAGTGGCGCGAGCATGACGCCCGATACCAGTGCTTTGGCGAAGAACCGGCGCCGCACCAGTGCGATCGACGCGGGGATGGCGAGCACCGTGGTGACGACCGCGGTCAGCGCCGCGACCCACATGCTCTGGCGCAGGGCGTCGATGATCTCGATGTTGTCGACGAAGGTTTGGTACCACCGCACCGTGAAGCCTTCCCATGGGAAGGAGACGAGATCTCGGTCGTTGAACGAGAAGATCACGAGGATCACGAGTGGCGCATACAGGAAGACCACGAGGATCCAGAAGGTCAGCCACAGCCAGCGACGACCGGCGTTCGAGACCGCGACGTTCATTCCGCCACGCTCCGGACGTCGAGGAAGCGGCCGAAGACCACCAGGAGCAGGGCGACCGCGAAGATCAGGAACATCGCCATGGCCGAGCCGAACTGCCAGTCGAGGCCGGTAGTGAACGCGCTCTGGATCGCGCTGCCGAACATGAACCCGCCGGGTCCCCCGACGAGTTGGGGCGTCACGTACTCGCCGATCGTCGGGATGAACACGAAGATGAACCCCGCCACGACGCCGGGGAGCGAGAGCGGCAACGTGACCGTCCAGAACGTACGCAGTCTGCTCGCCCCGAGATCGCTCGAGGCTTCGAGCAGATGGTGGTCGAGATTCTCGAGGGAGACGAAGATCGGCAGTGCCACGAACGGCACCCACACGTAGGAGAGCACGAGGTAGATCGCGAACTGACTGTTGAACAGCCACCGCACGGGCTCCTCCACGAGCCCGGCGGTCTGCAGGAACGAGTTCGCCACGCCCGACTCCCCGAGGATCACGCGCCAGGCGAGCACTCGGAGCAAGTAGCTCGTGAGGAACGGCACGATGATCACCAACAGCAGCGTGTACTTGCGTGTGCCCGCGATCAGGGCCAGCAGGTAGGCGACCGGGTAGGCGAGCAGCACCGCCGTGATCGAGACGCCGAGCGACATGCGGACCGACTTCCAGAACAGGCTCAGGTACGTGTCGCTCGTGAGGAAGAATCGCCAGTGCTCGAGCGAGAGCCAGTCGTCGTTGCGCAAGAGCGTGAGGAGGCCCACGCTATAGAGACCCACCATCACCACGGGCACGACGAAGAAGACGATCAACCAGATCGTGGGGGTCGCGAGCAGACCGCTCGTCGCCCGCCACCTGCCGGTGCCGCGGCGGCGCCGAGGCGTGGACGCGACGTCCTCGGCAGGCGCGGTTTCGGTCGCCATCGGCTGGAGGGCGAAGGAGCTGGCTAGCCCGCTGCCGCCTTGACCTCGTCCCAGGCGCGGTTGTACTCGGCCCGTTGGGGCTGGTAGGCGTCGAAGATGCCGCTCGAGAGCGCGGCCTCGAGGTCGTCGAGTCCGAAGACCTCCACGACGTCGGGGTCGATCTTGGAGAGGTCGACGTCGGTGTTCGCATGGCCGTACCCCCATGTGCTCACGAGCCGCTGTCCGACCTCGACGCTCGCCCATGCGTCGGCGAACTCGTGCGCGTGATGGTAGTTCTCGGTCTCCGAGCGCAGGATCAGGCCCTCGGCCCAGGTGAAGACGCCTTCCTTCGGCTTGATGTACTCCACCGGCTGATCCTCCTTCAGGACCACGTAGGTATCGGGCCACGAGTAGGCCGCCCACACGTTGCCCTTCGCCACGTCGTCCCACATCTGCGCGTAGTCGACCCAGATCGAGTGCAGGTTCTTGGTGGCCTCGATGCAGTGCTCCTTGGCAGCTTGCAGATCCTCGGGCGTCGCGTCGAGTGGATCGGACTCGAGCCCGAGGGTGACGTGCGCCATCGAGAGGATCCACGGCGTGTCGAACCACGAGATGTGCCCGGCGAGGGCGTCGTCGAACAGGTAGCTATAGGAGTTGATCGACGGGTCGACCTGATCGGTGCGGATGATCACGCCCGAGTAACCCCAGTCGAGCACGATCTCGTACTGCTCGCCGTTTAGCTGACCCGTCTCCTGGAGCGTCGGTTCGAGCTTCGCGAAGTTCGAGATCAGCGACGTGTCCCAGGGTTGGATCGCACCGAGGTCGAGGTAATCCTGGATGTAGCCGATCTCAGGGTGGGTGATGTCCCAATAGAATCCGCCGGCCGTCTTCGCGATCACGCCCTCGGTGTTCGTGAGGAAGCTGAACGTTGGATCGGGGTACCCGGCCTTCGCGTAGTCGCGCCAGAGCCACTTCGCGTCGTAGCCGGCCCACTCGTGGATCTTGAGCTCACCGGTCTCCTCGGTGATCGGTGGGATCGCGCTCGCCGCCGCGCTCGACCCGGACCCGCTCGACTGCACGTCCTTGCGGCACGCCGCGAGCACGCCCATGCCGCCGACGACGGCCATCGACCGCAGGAACCTGCGACGTGTCTGCTCGTTCCGCATCACCGAGTCGAACTGCCCCATCGCACGTCCTCCCTCGCCACTCGGACTCTCCGACGTGCGGATGATGGGCCTTTGACACGGGAGGCGCAACCGCGTTGAACACGGGCGCAACGGCACCGTCCGGACCCCGCAGGGCTCGGGCGGTGCCGTGGCCGACCCGACCGACCGCTCAGGCGGCCTTGATCGGGATCGTCTTGACCTCGTGCTTCTCCTCGACCGGCTCCTCGATCTTCGGAGCGGCCCCGGGGAGCACGATCTCGAGCACGCCGTCGGCGTAGGTGGCGACGATGTCGTCTTCCTTCACGCCTTCGGGGATCGGCAGACGGCGCTCGAAGGAGCCGAACGACGACTCCATGCGGTAGTAGTCCTTGTCCTCGACCTCTTCCTTGGTCGAGCGCTCACCGCGGATCACGAGCACGTCGTCCTCGACCTGGATCGTGACGTCCTTCTCCGGGTCGATGCCGGGAACCTCCAGGTGCACGATGAGGTCTCCCTCACGGCCGAAGACGTCGCAGACCGGCATGAACGGCCGGCGGAATCCCTCGGGCAGCGCGGGGAACGTCGCCCGCGCGCGCGGTCCGAGGTAGGTCCTGAACAGGTCGTCCATGCGGCGCTGCAGCACCATGAACTCGTCCCAGACGTCCAGCATGGAACTCACCTCCTCTCACCGCCACCGTACGTCCGGCTTCGTGCGATCCGTCGGTCGACGGTCCCGTGAGCGTTGGGACCTTGCTTCGATACCATCGTCGCGTGCACGTGGTGGCTCGGGCCGGCTGACCGGAGCCGCTGGGGGGATCACGAGTCGACCCGCAGGACCGAACCCCTGCCTGCGATGGGAGCTGATATCGATGGAACGCCTCAGCCACTGGATCGGCGGGAAGCTCGTTCCGGGAGAGAGCGGGCGCACCGGGCCCGTGTTCAACCCGGCGACCGGCGAACAGACCCACGAGGTCGACTTCGCGAGCGTCCATGAGGTCGACCAAGCGGTCGAGACCGCGCGCGAGGCGTTCCTCTCGTGGCGGCGGACGTCGCTGTCCAAGCGCGCAGACGTCATGTTCCGCATCCGCGAGGCGATCCATGAGCACCGCGCCGACCTCGGACGCATCATCACCGAGCAGCACGGCAAGGTGCTGTCCGACGCGATGGGCGAGGTCGCTCGCGGGCTGGAGAACATCGAGTTCGCGACCGGCGTGCCGCACCTGCTGAAGGGCGGGTTCACCGAGCAGGCCTCGACGGGCGTCGACGTGTTCTCGATCCGCCAGCCGCTGGGCGTGGTCGCCGGCATCACGCCGTTCAACTTCCCGGCGATGGTGCCCATGTGGATGTTCGCGAACGCCATCGCCTGCGGGAACACGTTCGTGCTCAAGCCAAGCGAGAAGGATCCGGGGGCGTCGCTCGACGTCGCCGAGCTCTTGAAGGAGGCGGGCCTGCCCGACGGCGTGTTCAACGTCGTGCAGGGCGACAAGGTCGTCGTGGACCGCATCCTCGAGCACCCTGACATCGAGGCGGTGTCGTTCGTCGGCTCCACGCCGATCGCGAAGTACATCTACGCCACCGGCACCGCGAACGGGAAGCGGGTGCAGGCCCTCGGCGGCGCGAAGAACCACATGGTGGTGCTGCCCGACGCCGACATCGACATGGCGGCCGACGCCGCCGTCTCCGCCGCCTACGGCTCGGCCGGCGAGCGCTGTATGGCGATCAGCGTGGCCGTCGCCGTCGGCGACGCCGGCGACCGCCTGGTCGAAGCGATCAAGGAACGCCTTCCGCTCGTGAAGATCGGCAACGGCCTCGAGCCGGAGTCCGAGATGGGGCCACTCGTCACCCGCGACCACCGCGACAAGGTCGCCGGCTACCTCGACTCCGCGAAGGCGCAGGGTGCCACGATCGTCGAGGACGGGCGCGAGCACGGCTTGTACCGCGAGAGCGACGGGTTCTTCCTCGGCGTGTCGCTGATCGACCATGTCACGACCGAGATGGACGCCTACAAGGACGAGATCTTCGGGCCGGTGCTCGAGGTGATGCGGGTCGACACCTACGACGAGGCGCTGCGGCTCGTCAACGAGAACCCGTACGGGAACGGCACCGCGATCTTCACCCGCGACGGTGGGGCGGCGCGGGCGTTCCAGTTCGACTGTCAGGCCGGCATGGTCGGGGTGAACGTCCCGATCCCGGTGCCCGTCGGCTATTACTCGTTCGGCGGCTGGAAGAACTCGCTCTTCGGCGACAACCACATGTACGGACCCGAAGGCATCAACTTCTACACGCGCGGCAAGGTCGTCACCGAGCGCTGGCCCGACCCGGGCACGTCGAGCATCGACCTCGGATTCCCGAGGACGCGATGACGGAAGCGCACGATCGCGAGGAGTTGCTGCGGCGGGAGGCCGAGGCGTGGGCGGCGCTGCTCGAGGCCGCCGAGCGCGTACCCGTGGAACTGCGGACCGTCGCCGGCGTCGTGCCGGGGTGGTCGGTCACCGACCTCGTGTTCCACAGCGGGAAGTGGGCGGCTCTCGCCGGCTCGCATCTCGAGGAGATGGCAGCCGGCACGTTCGCCGCCGAGGAGCAGCCCGAGGACGTCTGGCAGGCGATGAACGCCGCCTGGGCAGAGGAGTCGAAGTCGCTCACGTGGGAACAGGCGGTGGCCGGCGCCGAGGCCGGGCGCATGAAGGCGAGGACCGCCCTCGAGGCGCTCGACGAGGTCGACGACACGGCGAGCTCGTGGTTCGTCGACGAGACGTTCGACCACTACCCCGAGCACACGGAAGAGATCGCGCGGTTCGCTGACGGCTCCTCGTGAGCCCGGCGGTTCACGGGTCGAGTCGCATGAACCAGATGTGCGGCCCGCCGTCCGGGGCGTCCTCCTCGGCCGCCGTCCGGAAGCCGAACCGCTCGTCGTAGGGCACGTTCCGAGCCTTGCTGGTCTCGAGGAACGCCGGTACGCCATCGGCCTCGGCCCGCTCGACCCCGTAGCGAACCAAGGCGCTGCCGATGCCTTCCCCCTGGCGAGCCGGGTCGACGCCCAGCATGTCGAGCATCCAATGCGGCTCGTACGGCACGTCGGACTCGAGCCAGCTCCAGAAGCGGTGGTACCGATCGCCTCCGTCGTCGGTGAGGCCGACGACCTCGGACCACGTCGCGACGTTGACCTGCTCCAGGCCCACGTCGCTCCCGGGAGGTATCCAGGCTGCGACGCCGGCGCTGTCACCGGCCTCGATCACGATGCCGAGCGCCGCGTACTCACGCAGCAGCGCGGCGAACAGCGGTACGGCGCGTTCCTCGACGTCGGCGCCAGTGCCGGCACCCGATGGATCGTCGCGGTCGTGAGCGTCGGCACACTCAGGGTGCGGTCGATCGACTCACGGGTCAAGCCGCATGAACCAGACGTGTGGCCCCGCCGGTTCGGGCTCGCCCTCGTGTACCACCCGGAACCCGAACCGCTCGTAGTAGCGGATCGTGTCGAGGCGGCCGGTCTCGAGCGTCACGGGCACGTCGTCGGCCGCCGCGCGCTCGAGCCCCCATCGGAGAAGCGCCGTGCCGATCCCCCCGGACTGCCGCGACGGTTCGACGCCGAGCGCGTCGAGGAACCAATGCGGCTCGTCGGGCAGCTGGTCCTCGATCCAGTCCCAGAGCACGCCGTAGCGACGTCCGCCGTCGTCCGTGAGGGGCAGGAGCTGCTCGCGCACCCGCCGGTCGGATGCGATCAGCTGCTCGGCCCTGCCCGGTGGGACCCACACCGCGACGCCGTGCCACCGGCCGCCTCCCACACCATGCCGAGATCGGCGAGGTCGACGTAGGCCCACGTGAACATCGAACGGACCCGGTCCGATGTCGTCGACGTCGGCCGGGAGCGGCCACCGGATGACCGGATCGTCGACGAAGGCGCGCGCCAGCACGCGAGCGAGCGCGGGCATCCGCTCACGACCGGCGCGGGAGATCTGCAGCGTCATCGATGCGGCGGCTCGCCGGCGCGGCCCAGATCCGTGTAGCGGAACGTTCCTTTGGCGATGCGGAGCCCGACGAACGAGTCGACCTCGATGACGCCCGGGACCGCTCGCACCTGCTCGTGCATCACACGCAGGAGATCGTCTCCGTCCTGGGCGACGATCTCGACCAGCACGTCGTAGTGGCCGGTGCACTCGATCACGTACACGGCCTCGGGGATGGCGCAGAGCCCGTCGATCGCCGACCCTACGTCGCGGCCGCCCAGCCGAACCCCGAGGTATGCGAAGAGCAAACCGAGCTCGTGCGGCTTCACGTCGGTCACGAACCGGATCGCGTCGATCCGTTGCAGACGGGCCACCCGCGATCGGATCGTCGCCTCTGCGACACCGAGCTCGTCGGCGACCGACGTGAAGGGCCGGCGTCCGTCCTCGGCGAGGGCATCGATGATGCGCAGGTCGAGGTCGTCGAAGCGCGGGGTGGCCATGGGCTGCGATTCTCGCAGAAGCCATGCCCTCGATGTGCGATATCCGCGGCAGACCGTGCGGGTCCGAGTACCGACGCGAGCCGTGGACGGGATACCCTTGTCGGTATCCGCGAACCGTCCACGAGAGGATCGCTCCGCCATGGCCAAGACCGAGCACGAGATCAAGATCCGCAACGACGAGGTCGAGTGGGAGCCCCGCCCGACCCTCGGGAGCGCCGATTACGCCAGCCTCGACGTCTGGGAGGAGGAGCGGGAGAAGATCTGGTGGGGCGAGTGGATCTGCGTGGGGCGCACCGAGGAGGTCGCCGTCACCGGCGACTACGTCGTTCGTGACGTCGCCGGTGAGTCGATCTTCATCACCCGCAACGACGCGGGCGAGCTGCGCGCCTTCTACAACGTCTGCAGCCACCGTGGCACGAAATTCCTCGACGAGATCGAGGGTACCCAGCACGTCCGGAAGGCCTTCGTCTGCCCGTACCACGCGTGGACGTTCGACCTGAACGGCCAGCTCGTCGGCTCGCCCAACGTGAAGGAGGACGAGCACTTCGACCGCTCCGACCACCCCTTGTACGACATCGCGATCGATCACTACGCCGGGTTCATGTTCGTGAACATGACGACGGGCGGGCCGAAGGAGTCGCTCCTCGAGTCGCTCACCGACGGCGCCGAGACGATCACCGCGTTCGAGCGGTTCAAGATGGACGAGCTGCGGATCGGCGTGCGCCTGGTGTACGAGGTGAAGGCGAACTGGAAGATCGTCGTCGAGAACTACAACGAGTGCCTGCACTGCCCGCAGGTGCACCCCGAACTCGTGCAGGTGATCCCGCTCTTCCGGTTCGGCGAGGTCTGGGACGAGGAGATCCCCGACGACGGCAACCGGATGATGGAGGGGGCCACGTCGTTCACGCCGACGGGGCAGTCACAGCTGCCGAAGTTCCCGGGGCTCGAGCCCGAGGACTACGAGATGTACTACGGCACCTACCAGTTCCCCAACCTGATGCTGAATCTGCACCCCGACAGCGCGATGTACTACATCGGCTATCCGAAGGGACCGAACCGCACGACCGTCGTCAGCGAGTTCATGTTCCGCCCCGAGACGATCGCCGACCCCGAGCTCTTCAAGCCGGAGGCCACGGTCGAGTTCTGGGACATGATCTCCAAGCAGGACTGGGACGTGTGCGAGCGCGCGCAGACGGGGGTGAGCTCGCGAGCCTTCACGCGCGGCGTGTACCCGCGGCAGGACCGCTTCCTCTACTGGTTCAACGAGGAGTGGCGTCGAGCGATGGGCCGTCCCACGCTGGGCTGACGGCGTCGTGTCGGTCTTCACACGGGTGTCGGGCGGCCCTCAGCTCATTCAGCTGCGGCGGCCGAGGCCGAGGAACGACGCGACCGCGAGGGCCGTCAACACGACCGAGGCGACCAGCAGCGGCATCGCCGAGTTCCCGACCGCGAGGTCCGATGTCAGCTGCGCGCCGAGCCGCTCATAGACCTCGTCGAGCTCGCCGGCGCTCGCGGCGGTCGAGAGCGTCCCTCCCGAGGTGCGTGCGATCGTCTGGAGGAGCTCGGTGTCGCCGCCCTCCTGGTCCTCGTCGCCGACGATCGCGACCGTGAACACGGGCACGACCATGTCGCGAGCACGCGCGGTGGCCTGCGGCGGCGACACCACGCTGCCGGTGTCGGCGCCGTCGGAGAGCAGGACCACCGCAGCCGGGAGCTCCGCGTTCTCGGTCCGCTCGGCTTCGATCACGTCGAGCGCCTCGGTGAGGCCGTCGCCGATCACCGTGCCGCGGCTCGACTCCAGCAGCGCGATCGCGTCGGCGATCGCCGCACGCTCCTGTCCCGGTTCCGCGGCGGTGGCGGCCTCGCCGGCGAACGTGACCACGCCGACCCGGAAGTCCGGCGGCACCTCGTGCAGGAACGACGACGCGGCGGCCTTGGCGGCGGTGAACCGATCGGGCTTCACGTCGGTCGCGAGCATGGAGTCGCTGACGTCGATCGCGAGCACGACCGTGGCGGTCGTCTCGTTGCGATCCAGTCGGATCTGGGCGAACAGCAGCAGGAGGCAGGTGGAGGCGCCGAACAGCAGGGCGTACGGCGCGGCCTTGCGCAGCGCTCCGCCCACGTCGGCGCGGACGGCGTCGCTGCCGTAGCGGCGGCGATGGCGCTGGTACCGGGCGACGAGGCGCACGAGGGCGACGACGACGATCAGGGCCCACAGGGCCATCCATGCCGCGAGGAGCAGCTCCGTTCGCATGCCTGGTGCATCGGTCGCTCGGAGGCGCTCCTCAAGCCTCGCGGCGTAAGCTTCGGCGCATGCCGATCCCGGAGCATCTCGCCAACCGAGACATCGACCCTTCCGCCGTCGTCGAGGCATCCGGCCTGCCCGATGGCGCCCGGGTCGTGATCGTGGGCGGCGGGATCATCGGCAGCTCGATCGCCTACCACCTCACGCGTGACGGAGAGACCGACGTCGTGCTGCTCGAGCGCGGGAGGCTCTCGAACGGCACGACCTGGCACGCGGCGGGGCTCGTTTCGCAGGTGCGGGGGACGCACGCGCTCACGGCGCTCTCTCGCATCAACGCCGAGACGTACGAACGGCTCCCGACCGAGACCGGGATCGAGACCGGCCTGCGGCGCGTCGGAGCGCTCACGGTCGCCCGCACCGAGGGGCGTATGCAGGAGATCCTGTACGGCGTCGCGATGGCGAAGGACGCCGGGGTCGACGTCGAGGTGCTCGAGGGGGCGGCGGTCAAGGACCTATGGCCTTCCGCGGTCGTCGACGATCTGGTCGGTGCCGTCCTGTTTCCCACCGACGGAACGGTGAACCCGGGCGACGCCACGATGGCCTTCGCGAAGGGCGCCGTCGACCGCGGGGCGCGGTACGTGCCGGAGACCGACGTCCTCGGGTTCCGCTTCGGGGAGCGCGGACGGGTGGTGGGACTCGCCACCTCTCGGGGCCCGATCGACGCGGAGACGGTCGTGCTCGCGTGCGGTCTGTGGACGAGCGAGCTGGCGCGCACGGCAGGCGCCAGCGTCGCGCTCTACCCGGCCGAGCACGTGTGGGTGATGACCGAGGAAGCGCAGGGTGCCCGCGAGGACGCGCCCTTCCTGCGGGACCTCGACGCCTACCTGTACATCCGGCACTACCGCGGACGCTACGTGATCGGCGCGTTCGAGCCCAACGGGAAGCCGATGCGCCCCGGAGCGGTCTCGACGGCCGGCTTCGCGGAGTTCGGGCCCGACTGGGACCACTTCGCCCCGGTGCTCCAGGGTGCGCGCGAGCGAGTGCCCGAGATCGAGACGATCGGCTTCTCGCACTATCTGCGCGCGCCCGAGAGCTTCACACCAGACTCGAACTTCCAGCTCGGGTACGTGCCCGAGGTGCCGGGGCTCTTCGTCGCCGCGGGATTCAACTCGCAGGGGATCATCTTCGGCCCGGGCGCCGGGAAGGCGGCGGCCGAGTGGATCGTGGCCGGCCACCCCACGATGGACCTCGTCGAGGTCGACGTCGCTCGGACCGGCCGATGGGCGAACCAACGCGCGTGGCTGCACGAGCGGACGGCGGAATCGCTCGGCGGCCTGTACGACATGCACTGGCCTCAGAAGCAGCCGAGGACGGGCCGCGGCGTTCGTCGGGTGCCCTTGTACGGGGCGTTCCGAGAGGCGGGCGCCGCGTTCGGACAGGCGGCCGGGTGGGAGCGCGCCAACTGGTTCGAGCCCGGCGTCGTCGACCCCGAGGTGGGCTACTCGTTCGAGTCTCCGTCGTGGTTCTCGTCTGTGCGCGACGAGGTGCTCGCGACGCGAGAGGGTGTCGCGCTGTTCGACCTGTCGACGTACTCCAAGTTCCTGGTGCAGGGTCCCGGCGCCCTGCAGGGGTTGCAGCGGCTCGCGACATCGGATCTCGACGTGCCGGTCGGCCGCATCGTCTACACGCTGTTCTGCAACGACCGGGGCGGTATCGAGATGGACCCGACCGTGACCCGCCTGGGGGACGACCGCCTCCTCGTGCTCGCGCCGACGCTCGCGCAACGCCACACGGAGATGCTGCTGCGATCGGGGCTCCCGGCCGACGCCACGGTCACGGACGTCACGAGCGGATGGGCGACGCTGCACCTCGCCGGGCCGTCGTCACGGGAGCTCCTCGCTCGGCTCACCGACGAGGACCTGTCGAACGACGCCTGGCCGTTCCTCGCCGCGCGGGAGATCGACGTCGCACGCGCTCGTGCATGGGCGTTCCGCGTGTCCTTCACCGGGGAGCTCGGCTGGGAGCTCAGCGTGCCGACCGGATTCGTCGCCGACCTGTACGAGCATGTGGCTGAGGCCGGCGCGTCGCTGGGCCTGCGGCATGCTGGGGCGTTCGCGTTCGACGCCGCGCGCATCGAGCGCGGGTTCCGCTCGTGGGGACATGACGTCGGCCCTGTCACCGAGCCGTTCGGCGCCGGCCTCGGGTTCGCGGTCTCGTGCACCAAGGGCGCGGACTTCGTCGGCCGCGAGGCGCTCGAGACCCTCCGCGACGCCCGCCGCGATCGTCGGCTGGTCTCGGTGCACGCACCCGACGCCGTGCTCTGGCACGGGGAGTCGGTCGTGCGGGGTGACGGGCGCCGGGGACACGTGACGAGCGCAGCCATCGCGCCGACCCTTGGAGGGTCGGTTGGGCTCGCGTGGCTCCACGGCGACCCCGACGGCGACGGATGGGGGGTGGAGATCCGCGGCGAGGTCGTGCCGGTGACCCTGCAGGCCGACCCCTTCTACGATCCGCGTGGCGAACGTCTGCGGTCGTGAGCGGCGTCACGCTCTTCGGTGTGCCGATCGACTGCGTCGGCGAGCCCGTGGGTACGGTGCGCGCGCCGAGTGTGCTCCGCGGCGTGGGCGTCGTCGAGGCGCTCGGCGCGCGCGATCTCGGCGACCTCGACGTGGTCCTCGGCCCGGCCGAGCGCGACCCCGGCAGCCGCGCGTCCGCAGGGCGCCCGCCGCTATTGGGTGTTCACCGACGTCGACGTGCTCGACCCCGGCGAGCTCAGCGTGGACGCGCCGCAGCCCGACGGGCTCACGTGGGGTGAGCTGACCGCGTTGCTCGCGCCGTTGGTGCGCGACCTTCGCTGCCTCGGCATCACGCTGGCCTGCTACAACCCCGACCTCGACGCCGACGGCAGCGGCGCAACGAAGGTCGTCGAGATGCTCGCCGAGGTCGTCCGCGCCTAGCTGACCGCCGCGTCGATCTGCTCGCGGGTCGGCATGCCTTCGCGCGCGCCCGTGGTCCCCACCGAGAGCGCCGCCGCGACGACGGCTCGGCGCAGCGCGTCGGCGAGCGTCATGCCCTCGAGCATCCCGGCCGCGAGCACGCCGTTGAGCGTGTCGCCGGCGCCGGTCGTGTCGATCGCCCGGATCTTCGGCGCCGCGACCTTCGTCTCCCCCTCGGGCCCATAGGCGATCGCGCCCTGGTCTCCCAACGTCACGACCACCGACAGCCCGTCGTAGCCGGAGGCGAGCCGCTTCGCGCCCCCGCGTGGTTCTTCGGCCTGCGCCGCGAGGATCGCCAGCTCGCCGACGTTGGGCGTGACCACCCGCGCGAACGGCAGCAACTCGTGCGCCTCGGCCCGCGCCGGCGCCGGGTTCAGCACGAACGGCACCCCTCGGTCGTGGCTCCATCGGGCGGCCGCCTCGACGGCATCGAGCGGCACCTCGAGACTGGCGAGCACCGCGCCCGTCGCGGTCCCGATCGCGTCGAGGGCCGCCACTACCGACGACGCGTTCAGGCCCGCGTTCGCGCCGGGCGCGACCGTGATCTGGTTCTCGCCCCTCGCGTCGACCGAGATCAGCGCGACCCCGGTCGTCGCCGACCGGTCGATCACGACGTGCGTAACGTCCACGCCCTCGATCGTGAGCAACTCGCGGGCCGGTTCACCGAACGCGTCGGGACCGACGGCGCCGATCATCGCGACCCGCCCGTGCGTGCCGAGTGCCCGTGCGGCCGCAACGGCCTGGTTCCCCCCTTTGCCGCCTTGGTGCTGAGAGAATGCGCCGCCCACGACGGTCTCCCCGACGGCCGGGAGCCGTGTCCCGCGCACGACGAGGTCGACGTTGATCGCCCCGACCACGGCGAGCGTGTCACCTCGGGTCCCGCCCTCGCCGATGCCTCCAGCAACGTTCACGCGCACGCTTCCACGAGGGACCGTAATCGCTCGACGAAGCGGGATCCGAACGCGGCCTCGTCCACCTGGAACGCCGCGCGGAGGTTGTCGGACGCGTCGGCGAGCCCGTACCCGGCGTTCAGTGGATGGCGCCACATCTCGAGGAAGTCGGCGACCGTCTCCCCGCGCGTGTGCCGTCCTTCGAGCTCGATCTCGACGTGGCAGGTCGCGGTGGAGACCAGCGACGCATCGATCGCGGCGGCGACCGCGAGCGGGTCGTGCAGGAAGCAGCCACCGATCCGCGGGCGGGTCGACGTCTCGAACGCGATGTAGAACGTGGTGGCGTCGTGGATCAGTCGCGCGAGCCGGGACTCGGGTGCGGGCGTACAGATCACGTCGACGTCGGCAGGTCGCAGCACGACCTCCTCGGTCACGTCGAGGCCGATGGCGAGCGGAAGCGGATCGATCGGTCGGCGCTCGATGGCTGCCAGGAGCTCGGCCGCGGCCTCCGGATCGAACCAGACGTTCGCCTCGCTGCGAGGCAGGGTGTTCCCTCGGCCCCGGAACGCACCGGCCATCAACGTGTAGCCCTCGACGAGGTCGAGAAGGCTCGGTTCCTCGCGGAGCGCCAGCGCGATGTTCGTGAGAGGCCCGGTGGAGACCAGCAGGATCTCGCCCGGGTGCGCCATGACCTCTTCGATCAGCAGCTGCACCGCGGGTCGCGTCGAGACTTCGGCGATCGGCGGCGGCACCGACGCATCGCCGAGCCCCTCTGGTCCGTGAATCTCGTACCCGTGCTTCCGCGGCTCCACGAGTGGAGCGGTGGCCCCGGCCGCCACCTCCACGTCGCCTCGTCCTGCTGCTTCGAGCACGGCCAACGTGTTGCGCACGACGAGGTCGAGCGGCACGTTGCCGTTCGTGCACGTGACGGCGCGAAGGTCGACCTCGGGCGAGGCGACGGCGTACAGGATCGCGAGCGCATCGTCGACGCCGGTGTCGACGTCGAGGATCAGTTGGCGGGGTCGCATACCGCGCCGAAGCGTACCGACCGCCCGAGCCGAGGGTCAGCCCCTACACTCCGCGGCACGGGAGGAGGGATGTCCGATGGAGCCGTCCGAGTACGAGTTCAGCCGGCGGGATCTCGACTTCCTGCACTGGTGGGGCGTGCCGACGCTCTTTCGGTGTCCGCACGTTCCCGACCCGACCGAGTGCGACATCGCGCTCGTCGGCGTGCCGCACAGCTCGGGGAACGGCACGACGTGACGCGACCAGCATCTCGGACCCCGCGCGGTTCGCGACGTCTCGACGGCGTATCGTCGCTTCCATCTGAAGTGGCAGCTCGATCCGTGGAGCGCATGCCGTATCCACGACCTCGGCGACGTGCCGATCCACGAGTCGCTCGTGAACCTCCGAGCGGTGCGTGAGATCGAGACCTTCTACGGGGCGATCGACCGCGCCGGCGCGCGTCCGGTCTCGATCGGCGGTACCACTCGATCTCGCTG
The DNA here is from genome assembly GCA_035697485.1 of Actinomycetota bacterium. Classification (NCBI taxonomy): domain Bacteria; kingdom Bacillati; phylum Actinomycetota; species Actinomycetota bacterium. The sequence goes on along the minus strand of DASSCU010000024.1, from coordinate 118,150 downwards.
GCGATCCTGCGCGCGACCGCGGGGCCGGAGTCGCGGCACGGGCAGCCCGCCGCGATCGTGCACTTCGACGCGCACTACGACACGTACGACGACTTCCCGAACTGGTACGGGGCGTTCGACAGCGCGGGTCATTGGGCGTCGAAGTCGGTGCACGAGCGCCACGTCGACGCGACGCGCAGCGTGCAGATCGGCATCCGCGGCCACGACGTCTGGATGGATCCCGGCAAGACGAGCCGCGAGCTCGGCTATCGCATCGTCACGAAGGACGAGTTCGACGACGACCTGGGCATCGACGGCACGGTCGGGCTGATCCGAGAGCGCGTGGGCGACCTGCCCGTGTACGTCTCGTTCGACCTCGACGCGCTCGACACGACGATCGCCCCCGCGGTCTCGAACCCCGAGCCCGGCGAGGAGGGTCTCACGATGAAGGAGGCGATCCGGGTGCTGCAGGGCATGCGCGGCATGAACCTGATCGGCGCCGACGTCGTGGAGCTGATGCCCTCGCTCGATTCCCCGAACGCCATGACGGCGCAGAACGCCACGCGCATCGCGTTCGAGCTGATCTGCCTGCTCGCCGACCGAGCCGGGCTCGCGTCGGAGACCTAGGCGCTCGTCGCGGTTTCCAGCTCGAACCCGATCAGGCTCGCCGCGACCTCCCGGCACATGCGCTGCATGTGCTCGGGGTTGACCTGCGTATCGTTCATCAGGACCTGGATCGCGAGCCCGTCGATCAGCGCGCCGAGCTTCATGCCGATCTCGTCGGCATCCTCCCCGTCGTCGAACTCGCCGGTGGTGCGTCCCTGCCGCACGATGTCGGCGATCGACTGACGCCAGCGACGGTCGAGCACCTCGCGCTCCTTCGCGAGCGCTGGGTCGCGCAGGGCGCGCACCCAGATCTCGATCCACAGCGCCCACTCCTCGAGCCGCTCGAAGTCGGGAAGCAACCCCGGCACCGACAGGTCGATCAGGCGCCAGAGCTGATCGCGCGCCGAGTCGAGGCGGCGAAGGTCGCGCGCCTGCGCCAGGTAGTACTTGTCGTTCGCATAGGTGAGCGCCTCGACGAGCAGGCGGTCCTTCGACTCGAAGTAGTAGAGGATTAGGCCGGGGGAGACGCCGCACCGCTCGGCGATGTCCTGGATGCGCGTCTCGGCGAGCCCGCGGTCGGTGATCACGCGCGCGGCCGCTTCCAGGATCTCCTGGTGGCGGTCCTTCCCGTTCTTCTGACGTGCGCGAGCCAACGGTGCCTCCGTCCTGAACGCCGCACAGCTTGAGGCCGTCGGCGCCCGTTCCTTGTATGAGCGTTCAAGCAACTGTACCGGCATGACCTGCGAAGTCAAAACCCGAGGTCACCAGGGGCCGAGTTGACTGGTGATTCAAAGTCAAGCCATACTGCCCGGGTTCCGGACAGGTCTCCAGGGAAGGACTGCTCGTCATGGCTTCGAACACTTACGACGCGATCGTCATCGGCGGCGGACACAACGGACTCACGAGCGGCGCGTACTTCGCACGTCACGGCGCCCGCACGGTCGTGCTGGAGAGCCGCAACAAGACCGGCGGCGCGGCCGACACGAGCGCCCCGTTCGCCGACCACCCCGACATCAACGTCACGACCTACAGCTACGTGATGTCGCTGATGCCGCCGACGATCATCCGCGAGCTGAACCTGAAGCGCCACGGCTACGACGTGACGCCCTTCGGTCCCTACTTCCAGGCGTTCCCCGACGGTCGCGCGATCACGGTCTACGCAGACGACGCGAGGAAGAGCTACGACTCGATCGCGCAGTTCTCGAAGAAGGACGCGGACACGCTTCCCAAATGGGAAGCCTGGATGAAGGGCGTGAGCGACGTGCTCGGGCCGCTGCTGCTCTCCGTGCCGCCCCACGTCGGTTCGATGAAGCTCGGCGACCTGTTGCCGCAGCTGCAGACGGCGTGGAACATGCGCAAGCTCGGCCAGCGCGGCGTCGCCGACGTGACCCGGCTGTTCACGATGAGCGTGACCGACCTGCTCGACGACTGGTTCGAGTCCGATGCGATCAAGGCGATGCTCACGGTGAACGGCGTGATCGGCACGTGGGCCGGCCCCGACGAGCCGGGCACCGCCTACGTGATGCTGCACCACTCGATCGGCGACGTGGGCGACGGCCACCTGGGCAGCTGGGGCTTCCAGCAGGGCGGCATGGGCGCGGTGAGCGACTCGATCCGCCGCAGCGCCGAGTCCTTCGGCTGCGAGATCCGCACCGAGGCGAAGGTGAAGAAGATCCTGACGCGCGGCGGACGCGCGGTGGGCGTCGCGCTCGAGAGCGACGAGGAGCTGCGGGCCCCGGTCGTCGTCTCCTGCATCCACCCGAAGATCGGGTTCTTGGACCTGCTCGACCGCAACGAGCTGCCGGCCGACTTCGTCTGGGACATCGAGCGATGGAAGACCCGCTCGGGCACGGTGAAGATCAACGTCGCGATCAGCGAGCTTCCCGACTTCACCTCGATGCCCGGCAAGGAACAGCAGGACCACCACACGGGCTCGGTCGAGCTCTGCCTCTCCCCCCAGTACGCGGAGCGCGCGTTCCAGGACGCGCACATCGACCGCAAGCCCGCGGTTGCGCCCTTCGTCGACGGCACGATCCCGACCACGCTCGACAAGAAGCTCGCGCCCGACGGCGTGCACGTGTTCTCGATGTTCACGCAGTGGGTGCCCGACGACTGGGTGAACGAGCCGCACCGCGAGGAGCTCGACGCCTACGCGAACCGCATCTTCGACGGCTACAACGAGCTCGCGCCGAACTTCCGCGACTCGATCATCGACTACCAGGTGATCGGGCCCTACGACATGGAGCAGGACCTCGGCCTGATCGGCGGGAACATCTTCCACGGGGAGCTGAGCGTGGACCAGCTGTTCCACATGCGTCCGGCGCCGGGGTACGCCGACTTCCGCACGCCGATCAAAGGTCTGTACCACGGTTCGTGCGCGACCCATGGGGGCGGCGGCGTGAACGGCATCCCCGGCTGGCAGGCATACAAGGCGGCCGTGAAGGACAAGGCCATCGCGAAGAAGTAGGTGGCGACGGTCGCCGACGACGTGACCCGCACGAGGCCGAGCCTCGAGCCGATGCTCGAGGCTCGCTCCGTCGCGGTCGTGGGCGCTTCGGTGAAGGAGGGCTCGCTCGGCCACCAGATGGTGGTGGAGCTCCGCCGGGGCGGGTACGAGGGCGAGATCTTCCCCGTGAACCCCGGCTACGACGAGGTGCTCGGGCTTCCCTGCTACCCGTCGATCGGCGCGGTGCCGCACGCACCCGACCTTGCGATCCTCGGGGTCGCGAACCAGCGCATCGAGCACGCCGCCCGTGACGCCGTGGCGGCCGGCGCCCGGTCGCTCGTGACCTTCTCCTCGCTGTACGAGGAGGAGCCACCCGAGCCGGGTCTGCTCCCGCTGCAGGACCGTCTCGCGGCGATCGCGAGTGAGGCAGGCATCCCGATGTGCGGAGGCAACGGCATGGGGTTCCTGCATGAGACCGTGAGGCTCCGTGCGACCGGGTTCCCGACCCCCGACGACCTTCGCCACGGGCCGGTGACGTTCATCTCGCACAGCGGATCGGCGTTCGCGGCCCTGGCGTTCAACGATCGCGGCATCGGGTTCAACCTGCTCGTCTCGAGCGGTCAGGAGCTCGGCTCGACGATGGCCGACTACATGCGGTACGCCCTCACGCGTGATGAGACGCGCGTCCTGGCGCTGCTGCTCGAGACGGTGCGCGATCCCGATGCCTTCCGCGCGGAACTCGAGCGTGCGTCATCGCTCGACGTGCCCGTGATCGCTCTCAAGGTGGGGCGCACGGAGGGCTCGAAGGCGATGGTCACCGCGCACTCCGGCGCGCTCGCGGGCGAACACGGCGCCTACGAGGCGCTCTTCGACGCCTACGGCGCGCACGAGGTGCTCACGCTCGAGGAGATGGCGGACGCGATGGAGCTGTTCTCGTCCCCGAGGCGCGTGAGTGGCGGTGGCCGCGGCATCGCCAGTGTGCACGACTCAGGTGGGGAGCGCGCGCTGTTCGTCGATCGGGCGCACGATCTCGGCGTGAGGTTCGCGGCGATCTCGCAGCGGACGGTCGCGGCGATCGACGACGCGCTGGATCCGGGCCTGGAGGCCGCCAACCCGCTCGACGCATGGGGCACTGGCATCGACGCGGATCGGATCTTCCGCGAGTCGTTCCTCGTGCTGCACGACGACCCCGACACCGCAGCGATGGCGTTCGTGGTGGATCTCACCCGGCAGGGTGAGCCCTACGACGAGGGCTACCTCCAGGTGGCCCGTGAGGTGTGGGAGGCGACCACCAAGCCTTTCTGTGTGCTCTCCAACCTCGCCAGCGCCGTCGCGCTCGAGGAAGCCGCGTACCTGCGCGACCTCGGCATCCCCGTGCTGGAGGGCACGTCATCGGGGCTCGTCGCGCTGCGGGCCCTGCTCGCCCACCGCGATGTGCGGGCCCGTGCGGTTGCGACGACTCCCGCTCCCGTGCCCGACGAGGTCCGTGCACGCTGGCGAGAGCGACTGGCCACCGGCGAGGAGTTCGGCGAGCTCGAGGGTTTGGCCCTGCTCGCGGACTACGGGGTGCGCGTGATCGAGGCTCGCCCGGCCTCGACCGCCGACGAGGCGGTCGCCGCAGCCGAGGCGATCGGGTTCCCCGTCGTGCTGAAAACCGCCGCACCGGGCCTGCCGCACAAGTCCGACGTGGGGGGCGTGCGGCTCGGTCTGGTCGAAGCCGCCGGGGTGCGCGCCGCGTACGACGACGTGGCCGGCCGGCTGGGGCCGCAGGTCACCGTCGGGGCGATGGCGCCCACCGGCGTCGAGGTAGCGCTCGGTGTCGTGCGCGACCCGACGTTCGGCCCGCTCGTGTTGGTCGCGGCCGGAGGGATCCTCGTGGAACTGCTCCACGACCGGGTGTTGGCGTTGCCGCCGCTCGACGAGCCGGGGGCCCGACGGCTGATCGACCGGCTGCAGGCGCGTCGACTGCTCGACGGCGTGCGTGGCGCCGAGCCCGGCGACGTCGACTCGTTGGCGGCCGCGGCGTCGCGCCTGTCCGTGCTGGCGGCCGACCTCGGCGATCTGCTCGATGCCCTCGACGTCAACCCGGTGATCGTCTCGCCCGGGGGGTGCGTCGCCGTCGACGCCCTGGTGGTTCCCGCCTCCTGACCCAGGGTCGGCGCTTCCGATGCGCGGGGGTGCAACGCGTTCCGCCCCTCGGCATGGTTCCGGGCCGGAGGTGTTGCCCGCATGCCTGCACGGTCCCCCCGCGTTGCCCGTATCGCCGTCATCACCCTCGCGTCATCGCTCCTCGCGACACTGGCGGGGCCCATCGGTTCGGTGTCCGCCACGCCGAGGAAGCGTCCAGATCGCACATGGAGACGAACGGGAAGGTTTACGCGATGGTTCGCGCCGGTGACAAGATCCTGGTCGGCGGCGCCTTCACCGAGTGCTCCCGCCGCGAGGCAGCACGAAGAGCCCCATCACGGTCAGGAACCTCGCCGCGATCGACATCTCGATAGGCTCGCCCGTCAGGTCGTGGCGACCCCGCGTCCTGGGGGCGGATGCGGCGGTCCGCGCCCTGGCGGTATCGGGCGGCACGGTCTACGTCGGTGGGTCGTTCGAGACCCTCGCCGGTGCGGACGTCCGGAGCTTGGGCGCCGTCCGACTCTCCGACGGCAGCGCCGTCGCCGGGTTCGCCCCGGACATCAGCGGGAAGGTCTACACGCTGCTGGCATCGCCGGATCGTCTCTACGCAGGCGGAGCGTTCGGCAGGGTCGATGGTGCCGGCAGACTGAAGCTCGCCGCGTGGGACCTGCCGTCGCGCGATCTGACGAGCGAGTGGCGCCCGCGCGCGGTCGGCGGCTCCGTGCGCGACATGGCCTTCGACGCGAGCGGCGACTCGATCTTCCTCGGCGGGGCTTTCAGCGAGATGGCACAGAGCGGCTCGACCTATCCCGGGGAGAGCGTCTCGAAGGTCGACGCACGGTCCGGGGCGTTGCGGACGTGGGCGATCCCCGAGGGCAAGGTGGGCAAGCCGCAGGTCGCGTGGTCGCTCGAAGCCACCGCGTCCCGATTGCACGGCGGCTTCGGACGAGGCCCCAACTTCGCGGCGTCGTTCAAGCCCGGCGGTGCCGTCGGCACGCGTGGACTGGCGGCTCCCCCTCGTCGGCAACGTGCAGAGCGTCGAGCTGTCACCGAACGGCAGGCGCCTGTTCGTCGGTGGTCACTTCGGGCTCGCCGAGCGCTGCAGCAGCGCACGTGCGGGCGCCCGCTGCGCGGGCTGATCTCGGTCCGTCCGAGCACCGGGAGGGTGTTCTGCGACTGGATCCCGAGGCTGGAGCCGTTCGGGTCGAACTTCAACGGGCCGTGGACGATGTCGGCGGTCGGGAACCGACTCTGGGTGGGCGGAGGCTTCGTGAGGATCGGCGGCGTCGAGCAGCGGAACCTAGCGCGCATCCGGCTCTGACGTCAGGCGATCAGCTCGTCGATCGGGTGGGCCCCGAACGGGCTCAGGCAGGGTTCCCGGCGCGATCCAGCGCGTTCGGTTCGCCACATCGGCGACCGTGCCGACCATGATCGCGCTCGACTCGGAACCTTCGGCTGGGTCGCGGCGCGGAGGTCCGCGGCCCACGCCATCGTGAGCGAGACCGATGCCGGCCGATCGAGCGTTTGCGAGCGCAGGCATCGGGGGAAGTCGACCGTCGGAGGACGCGCAGGGAGCGCGTTCCCGAGGAGGGATCACATGCTTGCCATCGTTGGGTTGCTCGCACAAGCGGGGAACGAGGGGGCCGACCTCGATATCACGTCGATCCTCGGCTACATCCTGATCGGCGCGGTCGTCGGCGTGGTCGCGCGCTTCTTGGTGCCCGGGGACGACCCCATGGGCATCATCGGCACGATCGTGCTGGGTATCGTCGGTGCGCTGATCGGTGGGTGGGCGGCCGGCGCCATCTTCGAGGACACGGCCGGCGTGGACTGGATCGCATCGATCGTCGCCGCCGTGTTGCTGGTGCTCGTCTGGCGCGCCGTCGCCGGGAACCGCGTGCGCAGCTAACGGGAGCCGCGAAGGTCGTCGGAACGGGCCGGGCTGTGTCCGGCCCGTTCCGCGTGCTCGGAGAGCAGTCGCCGGGCCTACCGAGGGGTGAGCCGCACGACGAACCGCTTCCCGCCGATCGCATGCACGAGCTCGTCGTGGCTCGGCATGCGGTCGCCGCCGACCTTCAGGCCGACGTGGCTCGCCTTCGAGAGTCCCACCCGTCGGAGCATCGCTCCGTAGATCCTCGCGACCTCGTCGGGGTCGTCGACCAGCTCCGCGTGCATCGGACGTCGACGACCCTCGTGCACGATCTCGACGTCGGCGCCCCCGCGCATGTTGATCCGCCAGCTGCTCGCCGTGAGCACGACCGCGTCGCCCTCGAACATCTGGTAGCCGACGGGCACCTCGAAGGTGCGTCCCGACTTGCGCCCCACGAACGACAGCAGGGCCAACTCGTGCATCCTCGCACCGAGGCGAGAGCGCAAGAGTGGCACCATCACCGCGTTCCCGACGCGCATCAGCGTGCGGAACCGGGAGGCCGGCTCGAACGACCGAACGATCGGTACCTCGGTCGCCGCCATGAGGGATCCCTCCTTCCAGGAGGACGCCGTTCGATATCGGCATCCTCAGTTCTCGACGTCATCATCGGCTCGACCCGCTCGTTCCCGCACCGGTAAGGCGACCCGTCCTCGATGGGACCGGTGGCGGGATAGCCTGGCACCCGTGACTTCCGCGAGCGAGCTGTGCTTCCTTCCGGCGACGGATCTCGCGCGGCGGCTGCGGGCAGGAGAGCTCTCGGCTCGTGAGGTGGTCGCCGCCCACCTCGAGCGGATCGACGCGGTGAACCCCGCGGTGAACGCGATCGTCACGCTCGTGGGCGATCGTGCCGCGGATGCGGCTCGGCTCGCCGACGACACCTTCGCTCGAGGCGAGCCGGTCGGTCCGCTGCACGGCCTGCCGATCGCGCACAAGGACCTCGTGGCCACGGCCGGGATCCGCACGACGGCAGGCTCTCCGATCTTCGCCGGGGCGGTGCCCGACACCGACGACCTGCTCGTCGAGCGCGCACGGGCCGCCGGCGCGATCGTGGTCGGCAAGACGAACACCCCGGAGTTTGGTGCCGGATCGCAGACGTTCAACCCGGTCTTCGGACCGACCCTGAACCCCTACGACCGCACGAAGACGTGCGGCGGTTCCTCCGGAGGCGCTGCCGTCGCCCTCGCGTGCGGCATGGTGCCCGTCGCCGACGGCAGCGATCTCGGTGGCTCGCTGCGCAACCCCGCCGGCTTCTGCAACGTGGTCGGCTTCCGGCCGTCGCCGGGGCGTGTGCCGTCGTGGCCGTCGTCGAACGCGTGGCAGGACCTGTCGGTGGACGGGCCGATGGGACGCACGGTCGAGGACGCCGCCCTGCTGCTCACAGCGCTGGCGGGTCCCGACCCGCGGGTGCCCATCTCGCTGCCCGAGCCCCCGGCGACGTTCGCGCCTCCCCTCGGCGACGACCTCAGCGAGCAGAGGGTCGCGTGGGCGCCCACGGCTGGTGGCTCGATGCCGTTCGATCCGCGCATCCCGGCGGTCGTCGACGCCGCGCGGACCGCGTTCGAGACCCTCGGATGCCGGACCGAGGAAGCGTTCCCGGATCTCGCCGGTGCACGAGAGGTGTTCCTCACGATGAGGGCGCACATGTACGCGGCGGATCTCGGCGATCTGCTCGAGACCCATCGCGACGAGATGAAGGCCACGGTCGTCTGGAACGTCGAGGAAGGTCTGCGCCTGACCCAGGCAGACATCGCCCGGGCCGAGCGTCTGCGCACCGACCTGGTCGGTCGGGTCGCTCGGTTCTTCGAACGATTCGACCTGCTGGTGATGCCGGTCTCGCAGGTGCCCCCGTTCGACGTCGTGGTCGAGTACCCCGCCGAGATCGAAGGCGTCGCGATGCCGACCTACCTCGACTGGATGGAGTCGTGCTGGTGCATCACGGTCACGGGATCGCCGGCGATCTCGGTGCCCTGTGGGTTCACCGACGACGGCCTGCCGGTCGGCCTGCAGATCGTCGGTCGTCGCGGCGACGACCTCGGGGTGCTGCGCCTCGCGCACATCTTCGAACGGGCGACCCGGGTCGGTGAGCGGCGGCCCACCGTGGGGAGTTGACGGCCCGTGCCCCTCGCCTCCGGCGACCGCGTACGCCTCACGTACCTCGACTGGCTCAGGGCGATCGCATTGCTCGGCGTCTTCATCGACCTCGCCCGCGATTTCGACCGGCCTCGCGTGGGCGCTGTCGCGCATCCCGCTCGTGTCGCGCGGCGTCGGGGTCAAGCGTCCCGCCATGGCTCGCTCGTAGACTCCCGGGCATGGCGGCCGACCGGATGTTGGTGCTCGGCAGGGGGGAGCTCGAGTCGCTCGCGCTCACCTGGACCGACATCGTCGACGTGCTCGAGGACGCGTTCCGGCAGAAGGCCGCCGGGCTCGTGCAGAACCCGCCGAAGCCGGCGGTGCGCCCGCGCGAGGACGCGTTCATCAACGCGATGCCCGCCTACCTCGGCGGCAGCGATCGCGTCGGCATCAAGTGGGTCTCCGGGTTCGAGCAGAACCGTGCCAAGGGGCTGCCGTACATCTACGGGGTCTTCGTGCTCACCGATGCCGAGACCGGACGACCGCTCGCGCTGATCGACGGCGGCTGGATCACCGAGATGCGCACCGCGGGTGTCTCCGGCGTCGTGATGCGTCACGTGCCGGACGAGGCTCGCGTGCTCGCGATCGTCGGGGCCGGGGTGCAAGGACGCCGTCATCTGCAGCTGTTGCTCGAGCAGCGTCCCGGCATCGAGCAGGTGAGGGTCTTCGACGCCGTGCCCGACGCCTCGCGAGCGTTACTCGCGCTTGCCGGTGACCGTGAGGGCATCGTCGCGACCGACGCCCGCGACGCGCTCGATGGCTCCGACCTCGTCGTGACCGTCGTGACGGTGCCGCTCGAACCGCGGCTCGACGCCGCGAACACCCACCCCGACGCCGTGCTGCTCCCCGTCGACTACGACGACGCGCTCGGGGCGGAGGCCGCGAACGCGTCGTCGCTCTACGTCGTCGACGAGCCCGGGCAGTACGCGTCGGTCTCGGACCGGCACTGGGACGGGTTCCGCGATCCCGACGGCGAGCTCGCCGACGTGGTCGCGGGGACGCTCGCGGTGCCGACGAGCGGACGGCGGGTCTTCCTCGACATGGGCATCGCCATGGACGACGTGGCGCTCGGCGCCCTGTGCTACGACCGGGCGGTGGAGCGAGGTATCGGGCGCACGATCGGGTTCCCGTGACGCACGACGTCGACCCGGAACGGCTCCGCCTCGGGCGTCTCGCCCGGCTGCAACGCGCGATGCGCGACCACGACGTCGACGCCCTGATCCTCGCGAACGAGCCCAACGTTCGGTACGCGACCGGAGTCACCGCGATGCCCGTTTACGCGATGAGCACGTTCGTGCGCTGCGCGGTCGTGCCGCAGGAGGGCACCCCGATCCTGTTCGAGCACGGGAACTCGGTCCACCGCTCGAGGCTGCGCGCCCCCGACGTGCGGGCGATGCACGCTTGGGAGTTCTACGACGACCCGGCGCCCCAGGCGGCGACCTGGGCCGACGAGACGCTCGCCGCGGTGCGCGAGCTCGGTGCGAGCGGTGACCGCGTCGCCGTCGACCGCCTCGGCACTCCGGCGTTCCTGGCGCTGCTCGATCGTGGGGTCCGACCCGTCGATTCCGCCCCGGTCACCCAGCAGGCGCGTCGCGTCAAGACGCCCGAGGAGATCGAGCTGTTCGACCTCAACGCCGGACTCGTGATGGAGATGCTCGCCGCGTTCGAGGCCGCGATCGCGCCCGGGGTCTCCGAGCGTGAGCTCCTCGCCGTGCTCTCGGACGTGATGATCCGCGGAGGCGGGGAGTACCTCGCCACGACGACGGTCTGCTCGGGTCCCAACACGAATCCCTGGCGAGCGGAGGCCACCGATCGTCGGCTCGAGCCGGGCGACCTCGTCTTCGTCGACACCGACGCCGTGGGCATCGAGGGGTGCTTCTTCTGCGTCTCCCGCACGTTCCCGGTCGGCGACGCCCCGAGCGCCGAGCAACGCGCGATCTACCGGGAGTCGCACGGATGGCTCGAGGCCATGAAGGCACTCGTGCGACCGGGCGTCACGTGCGGGGAGCTCGCCGCCGAGGCACCGCCGTTCCCCGAGCGGTTCACGGCGCAGCGGTACGAGTGTTACTTCCACGGGATCGGACTCGAGGAGGAGAACCCGAGCCTGTGCCACCCGGCCGACGAGCAACCCAACCCCGAGACCGCGCTCGAGGACGGCACCGCGCTCGTGGTCGAGCTCTACGCGGGGGAGGTCGGTGGCCGCGACGGTGTGAAGCTCGGCGACGAGATGCTCGTCACCTCCGAAGGATGCCGCGTGTTCGCGCCGTATCCCTCCAGCGACCGATTGTTGGCCTGAACGTCAGGCGTCCTGGTCGTCCGCTTCTTCGACGAGCATCCCGGCAGCGGTGGCATCGACGACGGCCGTCTCGGCCAGTTCCTCGGCGGCCACTTCTTCGACGACGGCCTCGGCTGCGAGCTCCTCGGCGGCCGCCTCCAGCTCGACCGCTGCCTCCGCCTTGTCGAGCGCGTCAGCGTGGAGCTTCTCGGCTGCGGCCGCTTCGCCGATCGAATCCTCCAGCGCGTCGTCGGCTGCGTTCAGCATCTCGTCTTCCATGACGATCCCCCTCCGCGATCGGTGCGTGTCGACCCGCGCAGCATAGAGCGACCCCGGGATCGACGCATCAGGTCGAGCACCGTGTGCGTCAGGCCGAAGGGACCGGCTCGGGCTCGTGCGCTCGCTTCCGCAGCCGTCCCGCGAGCAGCAGACCTCCCGCGACCATGCCGATGCAGAGGTACTGCGCGCCGGTGAGCCCGGCGACGGTCTCGTCGTAGGCTCGCAGGAAGTCGGTGAGGAACCGCTGCGTGCCGTACCAGACCAGGAACGTCACGGTGAGCCATCCGGGCGCGACGCCGCGGCGCTGCATCCACCACAGCAGGCCGATGAGCGGCAGCATCAGGAGCAACTCGTACATCGCGGTGTTGTGGATCACCGCGCCGACCCCACCGTCGATCGGCTCACGGGTCTCGCCGCCGAGGTACTTCCATGCGAGCGGGAAGCTCGTCGCCGTGCCGAGATGTTCGCCGACCGCCATGCACCCGAGGCGGCCGATCGCGAGGCCAGGGGCGAGCCCGTAGACGATGCCGTCGCTCACGGTGAGCCCCGGCATCTCCGGATGTCGACGCGTGAACCAGACGATCACGACGATCGAGATCAGGAACGCGCCGGAGAACTGCAGGCCGCCCTGCCAGACGGCGAACGCCGACAGTGGATCCTCGGAGAACTCGCTCCAGTGCGTGACCACGAACAGCAGGCGCGAGCCGATGATGCCGAGCACGATCACCCACCACGCCAGCCGCGAGAGCAGGTCGGCGTCGAGATCGCGCTCGCGCGCGTACCGCAGGAAGACGCCGACGCCGACGAGGATGCCGAGCGCGACGAACACGCCGAACGTGCGGATCGTCAACGGTCCGATGGAGACCTGGGGGAACGTACGGAACGGGATCGCGGCGATCATGCTCCGACCAGCCTATCGGCAGGTGCACCGACGAACCTCGTCGGTCGGAGCCGCGGAGCGTTCGCCTTTCAGGCGTCTTCCTCGTCGGCCGCCTCCGCGATCGCCTCGGCCGTGACCATGTCCTCGACCGCCGCCTCGGCCAGCGTCTCGGCGGCGGCCTCTTCGACGATCGCCTCGGCCTCGAGCTCCTCCGCCGCGGCCCGTAGCTCGGCGGCCGCCTCCGCCTTGTCGACCGCGTCGGCGTGCAGCACCTCGGCGGCAGTGGCCTCCTCGACGGCGTCGTCGATCGCGTCCTCTGCGGCGTTCAGCAGTTCGTCTTCCACGGCGCGCTCCTCTCGGGTCCTGCGGGTCGTCGTTCGCGGAGCATAGAGGGTGCTCAGGACTTCGCGACCACCTGTTCGGCGATCGCCGGGATCACCTTCTCGCCGTAGGCCTGCAGGGTCTCGTCCTTCGCGTCGTGCTGCAGGTACACCGCGAACTGGTCCACGCCGAGCTCCCGCAGCTGCTGCAGCCGATCCACGTGGTCCTCGACCGGTCCGAGCACGCAGAAGCGATCGACGATCTCGTCGCTCACGAAGGCCGTGTGCGTGTTGCCCGCCTTCCCGTGCTGGTTGTAGTCGTAGCCCTCGCGCCCCGCGATGTAGTCGGTGAGCGCCTTCGGTACATCGGATGACTCGCCGTAGCGGGTCACGATGTCCGCCACGTGGTTGCCGACCATGCCACCGAACCAGCGGCACTGGTCGCGCGCGTAGGGCACGTCGTCACCCACGTAGGCTGGGGCCGCGGCGCAGATCGTGATGGCGTCGGGGTCGCGGCCAGCGTCCTCGGCCGCCCGCCGCACGGCGCCGATCGTCCACGCCGCGATGTCGGGGTCGGCGAGCTGCAGGATGAACCCGTCGCCGACCTCTCCGACGAGCTTCAGCGCCTTCGGCCCGTAACCGGCGACCCAGACCTCGGCGCGGCTCTTCGATGCCCACGGGAAACGGAGCGTCGAGCCCCGGTACTCGACCTCGCGTCCGTTCGCGAGCTCGCGGATCACGTGTACCGCCTGGGCGAGCGCCACCAGCGTCGAGGGCTTCCCGTTGATCACACGTACGGCCGAGTCGCCGCGGCCCATGCCGATCACCGTGCGGTTGCCGAACATCTCGTTCAGGGTCGCGAACAGGCTGGCGGTGACGGTCCAGTCCCGCGTGAGGGGGTTCGTGACCATCGGTCCCACCGTGACGTTGCGCGTGTTCGCCAGGATCTGCGTGTAGATCGGGAACGGCTCCTGCCAGAGGATGTGGCTGTCGAACGTCCACACGTGGCTGAACCCGAACGTCTCGGCCCTCGTCGCCAGGTCGACGATCCGCGCGCTCGGCGGTGTCGTCTGCAACACCACGCCGATGTCCATGCTCGCCCCTTCCGTCACACGAGGTACTGCGACAGCTCTCGCTCGATGAAGCGGCCGTGTCCCCTTCGGCCGACGTAGGCGTCGTCCTCGATCACGATCGAGCCGCGCGAGAGCACGGTGTCGACCTTGCCGTCGACCACGAATCCCTCGTACGCGGAGTAGTCCACGTTCATGTGGTGCTTGTCGTCGATGCCGATCGTGGTGCGGCCGTTCGGATCCCACACGACCACGTCGGCGTCGGCGCCCGGGGCGACGACGCCCTTGCGCGGGTACATGCCGAACATGCGCGCCGGTGTCGTGCAACACGTCTCGACCCAGCGTTCCACGCTGAGCTCGCCGGTCACGACCCCCTGGTAGAGGAGTTCCATGCGGTGCTCGACGCTCCCCACGCCGTTCGGGATCTTCGTGAAGTCGCCGAGCCCGAGCTCTTTCTGGTCCTTGAAGCAGAACGGACAGTGGTCGGTCGAGACGATCGCGAGCTCGTTCATGCGGAGCCCGCGCCAGAGACTCGTCTGGTGATGGTGCTCGTCGTTCGGCGACCGCACCGGCGGCGAGCAGACCCACTTCGCGCCTTCGAACCCGGGCCGTTGCAGGGTCTCCTCGAGGGTGAGCCACAGGTACTGCGGGCAGGTCTCGGCGAAGACGTTGCGGCCCGCGTGCCGGGCGTCCGCGATCTCCTCCAGCGCGTCGCCGGCCGTCATGTGCACGACGTAGAGCGGCGTGTTGCCGGCCACCTTCGCGAACACGATGGCGCGGTGCGTGGCCTCGGCCTCGAGGTCGGACGGTCGCGTCTCGGCGTGGTAACGAGGGTCGGTCTCGCCGCGCGCGAGCGCCTGGGCGATCAACACGTCGATCGCGATGCCGTTCTCGGCGTGCATCATGATCGTCGCGCCGCACTCGCTCGCGGTCTGCATGGCGCGCAGGATCTGGCCGTCGTCGCTGTAGAAGACACCCGGGTAGGCCATGAACAGCTTGAAGCTCGAGACCCCCTCGTGCTCGGTGAGGTACCGCATCGCCTTCAGCGACTCGTCGTCGACCCCGCCGATGATCTGGTGGAACCCGTAGTCGATCGCGCACCGGCCCTCGGCCTTGCGCTGCCATTCGGCGAGGCCCTCCTGCACGCTCTCGCCGGCGCGCTGCACCGCGAAGTCGATGATCGTGGTCGTGCCGCCCCACGCGGCGGCCACGGTGCCGGTCTCGAACGTGTCGGAGGCGAACGTGCCGCCGAACGGCAGCTCCATATGGGTGTGCACGTCGATTCCGCCGGGGATCACGTACTTCCCGCCGGCATCGATCACCTTCTCGGCGGTCGGCGCGGCCTCGGTGAAGAACCCTGGCGCGCCGACGGCGGCGATCGTCTCCCCGTCGATCAACACGTCGGCGGCGACGGTGCCGGTCGGGGAGACCACCTCCCCGTTCAGGATCAGCGTGTGTGCCATCGGTCTCCCCTCACCGGGCGACGATCTCGTCGTAGGCGTCGGGGCGCCGGTCACGGTAGAACGCCCACCGGTCTCGCACCTCGCGGATCTTGCCGAGGTCGAGGTCCCGCACGATCAGCTCCGGCTTGTACGCATCGCCGACCTCGCCGACGAACTTGCCTTCGGGATCGACGAAGTAGCTCTGGCCGTAGAAGTCGTTGTCGCCCAGGGGCTCGATACCGACGCGGTTGATCGCGCCGACGAAGTACATGTTCGCCACGGCGGCGGCGGGTTGTTCGAGCCGCCAGATGTACTCGCTCAGCCCGCGGTGCGTGGCGCTCGGGTTGAAGACGATCTCGGCCCCGTTCAGGCCCAGCACGCGCCAGCCTTCGGGGAAGTGACGGTCGTAGCAGATGTAGACGCCGACCTTGCCGACGGCCGTCTCGAAGACCGGGTACCCACCGCTGCCGGGCGCGAAGTAGAACTTCTCCCAGAAGCCCTGCACCTGGGGGATGTGCTGCTTGCGGTACTTGCCGAGGTAGGTGCCGTCGGCGTCGATCACGGCCGCGGTGTTGTGGTACAGCCCGGGTTGCACGACCTCGTACATCGGCAGCACGAGCACCATGCCGAGCTCCTTCGCGACGCTCTGGAACCGCTTCGTGGTCGGTCCGTCGGGGATCGGTTCGGTGTAGCTGTAGTACTCGGCGTCCTGCACCTGACAGAAGTAAGGCCCGTAGAACAGCTCCTGGAAGCACATCACCTGGGCACCCTGGCTCGCCGCCTCGCGGGCCGCGTCCTCGTGCTTGTCGGTCATCGTCGCCTGGTCGCCCGTCCAATCGGTCTGCAGCAACGCGGCCTTCACGGTCGTCATCGGCGTTCGGCTCCCTCGCTCATCGGTCGTGATCGCATCGTAGTGCTGCCTCCGGAGCCGCGCACGGTCAGCGGCTTCCTCGCCGCGCACGGTCAGCGTGCGTCCTCGCCGCGCAGCGTGCTTCCTAGCCGCGCACGGTCAGCGTGCGACGCAGCAGCACCGTCGCGACCGCCAGCAGCGCGATCGCGTAGGCGGCCAGCACCCATAGGTCGGTCGCGACCTGCGACGGTGCGGCACCGACGGCGATCGAGTCGTTGAGGGCCTCGATCGCCCAGGCGTGTGGGAAGAGGTGGGCGATGCGATACATCAGCGGCGGGAAGATCTCGAGCGGCACCATGCAGCCGCCGAGCGCCGCGAGCACGAGCCCGAGGAACACGCCCATCGCTCCGGCCTGCGACGCGTTCTGCAGCACCGATCCCATCACCATCGCCGCGCCGGTGGCCGCGAGACCGAACAACAGCACGACGAGCATCGTCGTCACTGGGTTCCCCCAGTCGACGCGGAACAGCAGCACCGTGCCGATCACGATCAGCAGTCCCTGGACCAAGGCGATCGCGTAGCGACCCAGCGCCTCCCCGACCAGGATCGTGCGCACCGAGGTGGGGGAGGCGAGCATGCGGGTACTCACCCCGAACCGACGTGTCTCGATCAACATCGCCGAGGCGGACAGCGACGTCAGGAACATGAACAGGATCAGTTCCTGCGCCGCACCCGTATCGAAGGTGCCGGCCGTGGTCGCACCGGCGGTCCGAGTGGTCACCGCGATGCCCGGGAGCCCCTCGGCGGCGGCGTCGGCGCGCGCCAGGCCCTCGTCGAAGCTCGCCGCTGCGCCCTCGGCGACCGCGAACCGGGCGGCCCTGATCCGCACGCTCTGTTCGTCGATGACGCCGCTCACGGTCGTCTCGAGCTCCTGCCCGGAACCCGTCGGCCGGGTGATCGCCTCGATCGGCACCGTCTCGCCCTGGCGGATTCGGTCGTCGTACCCGGGGGGGATCACGATGCCGCCCTCGATCAGGCCCCGTTCCACGGCCGTCCGCAGCGAGTCGACATCGCCGTATGCCTGCACGTCGATGCCCTCGGTCGCCTCGAGCCTGGCTCGCAGGTCGTGGCCGAGCGCCCCCGACCCCGCGGAGACGGTGCCCACCTTCGGGGTGAACCCGGACCCGAACGCGGCCCCGATCGCCAGGATGATCAGGAACGGGAACACGAACACGAAGAACGCGCCGGTCTTGTCGCGGGTGAGCCGACGGAGGTTCACCCCGGCGATCGCCAGCGCCTTCCGCAGGTTCATCTCGCCACCATCCGCTGGGAGCGCACCCACGCGATCGATCCCGTCGCCGCAGCGATCGCGAACACGCCGAGCAGCGGCCGGGTGATGTCGGCCACGGTGCCGCCGTACGCGAGCTCCTGGAAGCCTTCCATCAACCACCCCTGCGGTGACAGGAAGCGGATCGTGCCGAGGACGCCTGCCTGCGAGATCGGGAAGAAGGTACCTCCGAGCAGGCCGCCGACCACGGCGACGATCGAGACGTAGGCGCCAGCCTGAGCCGTGGTCGTGGCGAGGGTGGCGACCAGCGCGGTCACGCCGACCGCGGCGAGCACGCCGCCGAGCACGAGCATGGCGACCCCGAGCGGATCGCCCCACCTGGCGTCGAGCAACCACGTGGTCGCGGCCACCAGGAGGGTCGTGCTCACGAGGCCGACGGCGAAGCTCGCGAGAGCCTTCCCGCCGATCACCGAGCTGGGGGAGATGGGAGCCACCAGCAGACGCGAGAGCGTGCCTCCCTCGCGCTCCTCGAGCAGGCCACGCACCCCGAACTCCACTGCGAAGAAGAGGAAGAACACCGCCATGCCGATCGCGAAGAACGACGACTGCGACGCCGATCGGTCGTCCGCGTCGGCGGTGCGGATCTCGGCGGCGGGCGCGACGGTCTGGGCCCGCTCCACGAGCGCATCGTCCGGTGGGGAACCGGGCTCGGCAACCACGGCAACCGAGAGCCCGACGGCGTCGAGGTTCGAGGCGAACGAGGTCGCGAGCGACTCGGCCACGAGCGAGGCGATCTGGGCATCGGGAGCCGAGATCACCGTGATCGACCCTCCCTGACCCGCCTGCACCTGTCGGGTGAAGCCCGATGGGAACACGACGGCCGCGTCGATCGTGCCGTCGTCGGCGAGCGTCTCGGCGGCTTCCTCGGTCGCGGCCTCGCGCATCGTCACGAAGTCGAGGCGTTCGAGCAGACCCTCGAACTCCGAGGGCAGGTGGCCACCGGTGTCACGGTCCACGACCGCGTACGTCGCCTCGAAGCCCTGGCTCTCTACGTCGCCGAGGGTGAGGCTGAAGATGTACGCGAGCCCGAACGGCAGCACGAGGGCGACGAGCACGGCCGTCCGATCGCGCAGGCGCCTGCGCAGGTCCTTGGCCGCGATCGTCCATGCGACGCCCATCGCCTCAGCCCTCGTCGCGCAGGGCCTTGCCGGTGAGGTGCAGGAAGACCGCCTCGAGGTTGGGTTCGCGCACCTCCATCGACGTGATGCCGGCGCCGGTCTCGTCGACGGCGCGCACGATGTCGGCGAGCGATGCCCGCGCGTCGCGGACGAGGAGGTCGAGCCCGCCGTCCCGAGACACGGCCTCCTCGACCCCGGCGACGGCGGTCGCCGCCGCGGCGGCTGCGAGGAGATCGCCGTGTGCCTCGATCCGGATCCGGTCGTGCTCCCCGACCAGCGAGATCAGCTCACGCCGCGTGCCCTCGGCCCTCACCGTCCCTTCGTCGAGGATGCCCACGCGATCGCAGAGGCGTTCGGCTTCCTCCATGTAGTGGGTGGTGTACAGCACCGCCATGCCTTCGCTCGCGAGGGTCTCCACGGAGTCGAGGATCGCGTTGCGGCTCTGCGGGTCGACGCCGACGGTCGGCTCGTCGAGCACGAGCAGGATCGGGTCGTTCAGCATGCCGAGACCGATGTTCAACCGTCGCTTCATGCCGCCGGAGAACGCGTCGGTTCGCTCGTCGCCCCGGTCCGCGAGCCCGATCGTGTCGAGGATGCGATCGATCCGCGCGTCGAGCTCGCGGCCCGAGAGATCGTAGAGCTTGCCGAAGAACCGCAGGTTCTCTCGCGCCGTGAGGTCGGGGTAGATCGCGACCTCCTGCGGCACGAACCCGATCGCGGCCTTGACGTCGATCGTGTCGGTGTCGAGCGCTCTGCCCTGCAAGGTCACGTGCCCGGCGTCGCGGTTGAGCAGACCGCAGATCATCGAGATCGTCGTCGTCTTCCCCGCGCCGTTCGGTCCGAGCAACCCGTAGGTCTCTCCGGCCGCGATCGAGAACCCGACGTCGTCGACGGCGACACGATCGCCGAACGTCTTACGGAGTCCATCGCAGCTGAGCACCTCGCTCGGGCCTTCCATGGACTCACGCTACCGCCACGCCCAGGCCGGTGCAGGTGGCGCGCCTACGAGCGCTGTCCCCGGTCGTCGTCGCCCCGCGCCGCCGGCATCAGCCGAACCGCCGGGAAGTAGCCCGGCGGCTCGGGAGCGGGGGGTCTCTGGTACAGGCCCATGAGCGGTTCAGCCGGCAGGAGATCGACCGCGTAGGCCTCGAGCAACCGTCCCTGCAACGCACTCGCATCCTCGCCGGTCGGCGTGCTCGCTCGCCCGTCCGGTTTGCCGAAGCCACTCCCGTGTTCCTCGCAGAGCGTGTAGAGACGCCCACGGAACGAGTGGACGACGGAGGGCACGCCCGGGCCCGGCTCGATCCACGCGCACCAGATGCACACGAGCCGGAGCCGGTCGGGATAGGCGAACCTGGCGCGCCACCCCCGCTCGTGGGCGACGATCGACCCCCAGAGGGCGACCCTCCCGACGACCGGCGCCGGCGGCCACGCCGGCCACACCCGAGCGACGATGTCGAGCGAATCGCTCGCGTGGATACCGCATCGACAATCGAGGTCGGGCGCCTGGTGACGACGGCGTCGTCCGGTGAGCACGCGTGGCACGGTGCACCGTGCCTCCAATGGACGGCGTGTCGGCCACTCGTCGGTGCCGGAGCCGGCGGGCAAGAGCACCGGACCGCCGCCGTCGTCGGAGACGTTCCAGACGCGCCAGCCGATCACGGGGTCCGGGCGATGTTCGGCAGCCATGCCTCGATGTTCCTACGGAATGAGCGAACGGTGGCTGGGCAGCGCGACACTGCCAGGCGGTTCCTGCCCGTTCCGCCCTCGACGAGTCCGGCGGGTCGACGACGATGTACATCGAACGCCTCTCCTGTCAGAACGGACGCAGCGGCATCTACCGCATCCCGGACGCCGACCCGGCGACCCTCTGAGGGTGGATCAGCCGGTGGGCGGTGGTGGCAGAGCGCCGGGAGGCCCGGCGGGGAGCCCCGGACCGCTCGAGGCCCCATCCCAGATCCGGTTCATGTGGTCCTGCATGTAGGGCGGGTTCACGAGCGCGAAGACGATCTGGAAGACGAGCACGAGCACGGGTTCGATCTGCTGCAGCACGCCGGCACGTCGTTCCGCGGCCTGGATGTGGTTCGCCGTGTTCCAGATCGCGATGAACGGCGGCACGATGATGATCCACCCGAAGAGCATCGCCATGAGCGATCGCGTCGGGCTGATCGACTCGTCGTGTTCGAAGCGGCGGAGCTCGTCGTTCACCTTGTAGTACCAGTAGAAGAAGTAGATCCCGAGCGTGATCAGCGACAGGCCGAGCACTCCGATCGGGTTGCGCTTCAGGTAGGGCTGGCCCTCGATCGTGACGGTCTCGGCCATGTCAGGGGAGCTCCGGGTTGAGGGTGTAGGTCGGCACGATCTCGGCTGACGACAGCACGTGGCCCTCGATCGCACGGCGGAACGCCTCGAGGTCGTACCCGGCATCGAGTGCCAGGCTCTGTACGTCGAGGGCGTATACCGTCGTGACGTAGTGATGCACGTGCTCGTCGTTCCAGGGCGGGAACGGTCCGTCCCACCCGCCGTAGGTTCCCTCGAGATCGGCGTCGCCCTCGAAGAGCCCTCGGTAGCCGTTCTCGCCCTGCACGCCGCCGACGGCGGTGGGTCCTGGCGCGCGGCCGTGGGCGACGAAGTGGTCGCCGCCCGCACCCTCCGGCAACTCGTGGACGTCAGGCGGCAGGTCGATCACCAGCCAGTGCGCGAACTCGACGCGAGGCTCGTCGTCACCGAGCGCGAGGCCCTCGACCCCCATGCGAGTGCGGTCGGCCGGCACGTCGGGGTCGACCACGGAGACCGCGAACGACCGAGTGCCCTCGGGCTCGCCGGACCAGCGAAGATGCGGGCTGCGGTCGGCGCCCGCGATCTCGGCCCTCCCGTCGGTCGTCGGCGTGGCGACCGCGTAGACCTCGTCGATCGGTGCTCCGTCGGCGACACTGGTGCTCTCGAGCGTCATGCTCATCTCGGTCCCCTCTGATGCGTCTGGTCCTCAGGCTTGCATCGAGCGTCGCTCCCGACAAGCGGAAGGCCTCCGCGCTCAGTCGCGCCGGTCTCCGGGCGCGAGGTCCTTCGGTACGACGAAGCGCGTGAGCGTGCCGACGCCTTCACTCAGCGACGTCCACGGTCCATCGGGAAGGGCGATCGTGACCACGGCTGCCGTCGGAAACTTGGTGTCGAGCCGTGCACGCAGCTCATTCTCCGAGCTGAGCCATCGGGCCAACTCCTCGAGCGCCGGGTTGTGACCGACGAGCATCACCGAGGAACTGGCGTCGTCCAGACGACGGAGTCGCTCGATCAGCGCGCTCGATTCGAAGGTGTAGAGCCGGGGCTCGATGGCGACCTGGAGTGGGAAGCCGAGGGCGGGGAGCACTGCGGCGAGCGTTTGACGTGCCCGGAGGCCGGACGAGCACAACACGAGCCGTGGAGGATCGACCGATGCGAGGTAGGAGGCTACCGTCGAGGCGTCGCGTTTCCCTCGGGGGGCCAGCGGCCGGTCCTCGTCGGGGAGGCTCGGATCGTCCCAGCTCGACTTGGCATGACGCAAGAGCCAGACCTGTCGCACCGGTCGATCGCCGCCTTCCTCGGATGTCGAGAGGATATCCGTCCGCCGAGCCATCGTGTCCGACAACGTGCCTGCGCCGTAGGCTGATGTGATGAGTCCGTTGCAGGTCGGTGACGTGGCGCCCGAGGTTCCGGGGGTCGAGTTCGACGACGGCCCGGTGGGGCTCTTCTTCTACAAGGTCACGTGTCCGACCTGCCAGTTGGCAGCGCCGACGATGCGGCACTTCGAGCGAACGTTTCCCGGACGTGTCGTCGGCATCGGGCAGGATCCCGAGCCCGACCTCGTTCGGTTCACCCAGGAGTACGAGATGGGCATCGCCTCGGTCGAGGACGCGCCGCCGTACCCCGTCTCCGACGCCTACGGGGTGGAGTCGGTGCCGACGCTCTACCTCGTCGGTGAGGACGGACGGGTGGTGGAGGCGGTGGGCGCCTGGGACCGGGACGGCTTCAACCGGGTGGCCTCGGGGCTCGCGGAGCTCACCGGCGCGAAACCCGTGGTCGTCTCGACCCCCGACGACGGACGCCCGGACTTCAAGCCCGGGTGAAGCTCGCGCAACGCGCACTCGGTCTGAGCGCTCGAGGTCGGCGGTGAGGGCGGTCGCACGGTGGATGCTGGCGGTGTTGATGGTGATCGCGGGCGTCACACACTTCGCGGCGCTCGACTCGTTCCTCCTACTCGTGCCGTCGTGGGTTCCGTGGCCGACCGCGATCGTCTGGGTCACGGGGGTGATGGAGATCGCTCTCGGCGTGGCGCTCGCGCTCGCCCCCGAGGGAGGTCCGCGTCGGAAGGTCGGGTGGCTCCTGGCCGTCTTCCTGCTGGCCGTGTTCGTCGGGAACATCTCCCAGGCGGTCTCGGGTGTCGATGCGTTCGGACTGGACACCGACTCGGAACGGTGGGGTCGGCTCGTGTTCCAGCCGCTGCTGATCGCGTGGGCGCTGTGGTCGACCAGCGCCATGCCTGGCCGAGTCGGTCACGGCGACTAGGCAGGGACCTCCGTAGTGGGACCTGCGATGGAACACGGAGGTCCTTGTCGAGTCGCGACGAGCGCAACCTTCCCATCTGATCCGAACGATGGCATCCTCGGCCTGCTCTGATGCTCGCCTCCCGGGTCTAGACTTGGCCGATGTCAGAGAGTCGTCGTCCGAACCTCGCGCCGGCCTTCGGGGGGGCGGGCCCGATCATGTTGATCGGTGGCGCCGAGGACAAGCTCCGAGGCAGACAGATCCTCAAGCGATTCGTGAAGCTCGCCGGGGGGCCCGAGGCCAGCATCGCGATCGTCGCGACCGCCTCCGAGATCAGCGAGCAGGCACTCCAGCTGTACGAGGGGCTGTTCCTCGAGCTCGGTGTCGCGAACGTCACCGGACTCCGTCCCCAGGAGCGTTCGCAGGCCGACCAACCCCAAGCCGCCGCTCAGCTCGCCGACGCGACGGGCGTGTTCCTCACGGGCGGGAACCAACTGCGCCTCACCTCGATCGTGGCGGGAACCCGGCTGCACCAGGGCCTGCACCTGGCACACGACCGGGGGGCCGTGATCGCGGGGACCTCGGCGGGCGCCAGCGCCCTCGCGTCACACATGATGGCGTTCGGGCAGCCGGGCGCGACGCCTCGCCATGGGCACGTGCAGACGGCCGCCGGCCTCGGCCTCGTCGAGGGCACGATCGTCGACCAGCACTTCGAGCAGCGCACGCGGCTCGGGAGGCTGCTCTCCGCGATCGCCCAATCACCGTCGCTGATCGGCCTCGGCCTCGACGAGGACACCTGCGCGATCGTGCACTCGAACCAGGCGATGGAGGTGATCGGTCGCGGTGCCGTCACCGTCGTCGACGGTTCCCACATGGAGACCGACGCGTACCGACTGCGAGGGCGTCGCCCGATGATGGTCTCGGGCGCCCAACTGCACTCGATCCCCTCCGGCTTCTGGTTCGACCTGCGCGCGCGTTCGCTGTTCCACGACGAGGCCGAGGCGCCGAGCGAGCGTGAGGCCTCGGAGTGACGACGACCGAGGAGCCGGCGAAGTCCGCCAGGAAGAAGGCTGCGAAGCCCCCGTCGGCGGCCACGCCTCCTGCGAAGCCCGACCTGCAGATCGTGCAGGCGCAGGTCTTCCGCGGCCCGAACTACTTCTCATACGACCCCGCGATCAGGCTCGTCGTCGATCTCGGTTCCCTCGAGCACTGGCCCTCGAACACGATCCCCGGCTTCAACGAGACGCTGCTCGAGCTGCTGCCGGGCGTCGGCGAGCATTCGTGCTCGCGCGGGCACGCCGGTGGGTTCCGCGAGCGGCTCGAGGAAGGGACGTGGGCCGGACACGTCGCCGAGCACATCGCGATCGAGCTGCAGCGGGAGTCCGGCGCGCAGGTCTACCGGGGCAAGACCCGCGGCACGGGCACGCCAGGTCAGTACAACGTGACGTTCGGATACTGGGAGGAGCAGGTCGGCCTGGCCGCCGGCCGCTTCGCGGTCCGTCTCGTCAACCACCTGGTGAAGCCCGAGAAGGGCTTCGAGTTCGAGCAGGAGCTCGAGCGGCTGATCCTGCTCGCCGAGCGCCGTGCGTTCGGTCCCTC
This sequence comes from Actinomycetota bacterium, assembly GCA_035697485.1. Taxonomy (NCBI): domain Bacteria; kingdom Bacillati; phylum Actinomycetota; species Actinomycetota bacterium. Next base: position 93,230 of record DASSCU010000024.1, on the reverse strand, counting down.
GACCCAGGCGATCCTCGACGAGGCCGCGAGCCGCGACGTGCCGTACATCCGGCTCAACGACCAGTCGCTCGTGCAGCTCGGCCAGGGGAAATACCAACAGCGCATCCGCGCCACGATGACCTCCAAGACCTCGGCCCTCGCGGTCGACATCGCGGGGGACAAGCAGCTCACCCGGCAGCTGCTCGAGTCGGCGGGGCTGCCCGTGCCGCCGGGGAAGATCGTGCGCACCGCCGACGAGGCCGTCGAGGCAGCCAAGCGCATCGGATTCCCGGTCGTGGTGAAGCCGCTCGACGGCAACCACGGCCGCGGGGTCGGTCTCGACCTCACGTCGGTGCGAGCCGTGCGGGGCGCGTTCACGCGAGCCCTGAAGGAGAGCCGCCGTGGCTGGGTCGTCGTCGAGGGCATGGTGAGCGGACGCGACTACCGGCTGCTCGTGATCGGCGGGCACATGGTCGCGGTCGCCGAACGCGTCCCGGCGCACGTCGTCGGCGACGGGAAGCACACGGTGCGCGAACTGGTGGCCGCCGCGAACACCGATCCGCGTCGTGGCATCGGCCACGAGAAGGTGCTCACACGCATCAAGATCGACGAGGTCGCCGAGGCACTGGTGCGTTCGCAGGGCCAGGAGCTCGACGGGATTCCCGACACCGACGTGATGGTGCTGCTCGCGGCGACCGGCAACATGTCGACGGGTGGGAGCGCGATCGACCGCACATGGGAAGCCCACGAGGACAACGTGGAGATCGCCGAGGAGGCCGCTCGCGTCGTCGGCCTCGACGTCGCCGGCATCGACTTCATCGCGCCCGACATCACGGTGCCGGTCCGCGAGGCGGGCGGCGCGATCGTCGAGGTCAATGCGGCGCCCGGCTTCCGGATGCACACCCACCCGACCGAGGGCGAGCCGCAGTACGTCGCGCGTCCCGTGATCGACCTGCTGTTCCCGGCGGGCTCGCCTTCTCGCATCCCGATCGTGGCCGTGACCGGGTCCAACGGCAAGACGACGACCGTGCGCATGATCGCGCACGTGATGAAGAACATGGGCCACAAGGTCGGACTGACCTCGACCGACGGTATCTACATCGACGGCCGGCTCACGAAGCGCGTCGACGCGAGCGGCCCTCGGTCGGCCCAGACCGTGCTGCAGAACCCGCGGGTGGACTTCGCGGTCTTCGAGGTGGCGCGGGGCGGCATCCTGCGCGAGGGCCTCGGCTACGGCAGGAACGACGTCGCGGTCGTGCTGAACGTGACGGGCGATCACCTCGGGCTGCGCGAGATCGACACGATCGAGCAGCTCGCCGCCGTCAAGCGGGTGATCGTCGAAGCCGTGCCGCGTGACGGCTTCGCGGTGTTGAACGCCGACGACGAGCTCGTGCTCGAGATGCGCAAGCACTGCTCGGGGAACGTGATCCTGTTCACGTTGCACGAGGACCACGAGCTGATCGAGCGGTGGGTGCGTCGCGGCCGTAAGGCCGTGGTCCTCCAGCACGACGACAAGGGGGAGCTGATCGTATTGCGCGACGGCCGGAGGACGATGCCGGTCGGCTACACGCACCAGTTCCCGGCCACGTTCGACGGGCGTGCACGCATGAACGTGCAGAACCTGCTTGCCGCCGTCGCGGCGTGTCACGTCTCGGGGGCGCACCTGCACGACGTCCGCCACGGGCTGCGCACGTTCACGACCGACTTCTTCCAGGCGCCGGGACGTTTGAACCTCGTGGACCTCGGGGGCGTCACGGTGCTGCTCGACTACGCGCACAACGCCGCCGGGCTGCAGATGGTGGGTGACTTCGTCGAGCGCATGACCTCGGAGCCCCCGCCCAGCCACCCGGGTGAGCCCTCATGGTCGGCCAACCTGCGTGTCGCGGTCGTGGCCACTGCCGGGGACCGCCGCGACGAGGATATGCGCGAGCTCGGCCGGGTCGCGGCCCGCTACTTCGACGAGGTGATCGTCCGCGAGGACGTGCACCCGCGTGGCCGCGACCGAGGTGAGACCGGCTCCCTCGTGATGCAGGGCATCGACGAGGCTCGCGCGCATGGCGCCCGCGTCGGCTCGGCCGAGCTGATCACCGACGAGCTGGACGCGTGCCGTTCCGCGCTCGACCGCAGCCGTCCGGGCGACCTGGTCGTGCTCTGCGTCGACCGCGCCGCCGAAGTCTGGGACGAGATCGAGCACCGTCGGTCGGCCGCGCGGTAGCGCCGGTCAGCGAGTCGAACGCAACTCCCGTCCCCACGCGACGACCTCGTCGGGGGTGCGGTAGTTCAGCACCCGGTCGCGAGGAACGCCGGCCAGCTCTGCGATCGCGAGTCCGAACGGCAGGAACTCGAGCTCGCCCGCAGTGTGGGCGTCGCTGCCGATCGAGAACCACCGGACCCCCGAGGAGACCGCCGTGCGCGCGAGCTCCACACACAGGTCCTGTCGAGCCGGTGTCGCGTCGATCTCGACCGCCTTTCCGAGTCGGGCGGCTTCCTCGAAGACGTGGGGCCAGTCCGCACGCAAACCGACGCGTCGGCCGTACATGCGGGCCACGGGATGCGCGAGCACATGGACGGTCGGATTGCGCAGGGCAGCGAGGTAGCGCTCGGTCATGTCGGTCGTCTCCCGCAACTTCGTATGGAAGGCTCCGAGCACGACGTCGAGCGTTTCGAGGGCCGCCGGATCCATGTCGCCCGATCCGTCAACGAGCACGTCCATCTCGATCGACCGCAGGATGCGGAATGGATCGCCAGCGTCTTCCGCGGCGGCGTTGCAGGCGTCGACGAGCTCGTTGTGGGCGGCGAGCTGGGTCTCGTCCATGCCGTGGGCGATCCGCAGGCTCTTCGAGTGGTCGGTGCTCGCGATGAACGTGCGCCCGAGTGCTCTCGCGGCCTCGCCCATCTCGGACAGGGGAAGCGCGCCGTCGCTGTCGGTGCTGTGGACCTGCAGGTCGCCGTGAGGGAGGCCTTCCCAATCGGGGGAGGCATCGAGCGCGCGGCGCACCTCCGCATACGTGAGGAACCCGCGCCGTTGTGGCTCGGGCTCGATCGTCTCGGGCGGGTCGTCGAGCCACGTGTGGATCATGTGCGCGACCCAGGGCCCGACGGCTCGGAGCTCCGTGAGGGATCGATCCGATCCGGCGAGATCGGCCGCCTCCTCGGGCCAGAACCTCGCTGAACGTGACGCTCGCTCCAATGCTCGGCGTCGGTGCCCCGACTCCTCTTGTCCGGCGCGCCACAACAGCTCGCCGATCTCTCCGTTCGTGAGCACGGCGATCAGGGACCGGGGTCGAACAACGCGGCGGGCAGGCGCTGCCGACGCTCGAGCAGGGAGCCCCAGTGCCGAGGTCCTGCGGCATCGAGCTGTTCCGGCACGGTGGTGAGCGTGAACATGTCTGGGTGTACGTCGGGAAGGTCCTCGGCGACGACCGGGAAGGAGACGGTGCCCTCTGGCCGGGCGCGGGGCGAGAACGGCGCCACGATCGTCGCGCCCGGACCGTTGCGCGAGGGATCGAGCATGACCCGTCCCGCCCGGTCGGACTTGCGGAACGCGTCGGTCGCAAGGTCGGGCCGCCGGCTGGTGACCGCGGCCGTCAGCGTCGCGGCCGCCCGCCGCAGGTCGACCGTCTCGACGCGTCGTTCGAACGGCACGACGACGTGCAAACCCTTGCCCCCCGTGGTCTTGATCCCACTGCCCAGACCGTGCTCATCGAGCGCTTCGAGCACGAGCAGTGCCACTTCCACCGCGGCATGGAAGGCGCCGTCGGGTGGGTCGATGTCGACGACGAGCAAGTCGAGCCGGTCGAGGATATCGGCGCGAAGGGGGGCCATGTGCAGCTCGAGCGATGCCTGGTTGCCCAGCCAGGCGAGCGTGGCGGCGTCGTTGCAGACGACGTGGTCGACATCCCGACCAGCGCTCGGCGCCGGGACACGAACCCGGCGGATCCACGGCGGCGCGTAGCCGGAGATCTGCTTCTGGTAGTACGAGGGTCCGCGCACGCCGTCGGGCCCACGCACGAGCGTGAGGGGACGATCCCGGAGCCATGGGAGCACGTGCGCCGCGACGGCGCCGAGGTAGTCGACGTAGCGCTGCTTCGTGATGCCCAGGTCGGGCCACAGCAGCTTGTCGGGCCGCGTGACCTCGACCGCGGAGGGGGCTCGTGACGGCATGGGTTCAGGCTTCCCCGCTCGAGCCGGGTTCCATGCCTCGGCTCCTCACGCCGACCGTCGGGCCCGCCGGACGAGCTGACGGACCGTCTCCGGGTCGGCACGGCGGGCGCCCATCTCACCGTCGAGCAGCGAGAACATCTCGGGTCGCTGGGCGAGCACGGTGATCGCGAGCACGTCGCGGGTTCCCGATCGATCGAGCATGTAGCTGAGGGCCGAGATCTCGTCGGGCATCGCGGGGACCTCGGCCGCGCCGCCGTCGACCGCCCCCGCCCGCAGACGGCGAACGAGGTCGCCCGCCTCGCGCCCCCGCAGGTAGCGCTGGAGCTCCGCGATCACGACGTGATCGACGCCCCGGGCCGCTCGGTAGCCGAGCCCGTGCAGGATCGCGTCATCGCGATCGCCGGCGGTGCCGAACGCGATCCACGTCTCGGCGCCCTCGGGGCAGAGTCCCCGCGCGATCTCGGCGAGGCCCTCGATGCCCGCCTCGTTGTGGGCGTAGTCGATCACGACGATGCGCTCACCCAGCGTGTACACGTTGGCGCGGGCGGGGTTGGTCTCCGGGTCGGGAAGGAACGTCCGCAGGCCCTCGACCACGGACTTCCGCGGGAGCCCGATCGCGAGCGCGGCGGCCGAGGCAGACAACGCGTTGTGCGCGTGCTGCGACGCGATGCCCGCCAGCGTCATCGGCACCTGCTCGAGCTCGACCAGCTTCCTCGAACCGCCTCGCCCTAGCTCGGCGATGCTGCGATCGAGCACCGTGAGCGCTCGACCCCCGTCGGCGAGGGCCTCCCGCAACGCCGGGTGCCGCGGATGGAGCGAGCACATGAACGGGCGGCCCCCGGCCCGCCGACGCATCGCGAGCACGCGCGGATCGTCGGCGTTCAGCACATGCCACCCCTCGGGACGCGTGATCGTCGTGATCGTGCCCTTGACCTCGGCGAGCTGGTCGAGCGTGTCGACGCCGTGCAGACCGAGGTGGTCGGCGGAGATGTTCGTCACGACCGAGACGTCGTTGTGCAATACGCCGATGCCGCGCAGCAGGATGCCTCCTCGGGCCGTCTCGAGGATCGCCATGTCGATGCCCGGTTGTCCCAGCGCCATCTGCGCGCCTCCGAACCCCGAGTAGTCGCCTGCCTCGACGAGCTCGCCGTCGTGGAAGACGCCGTCGGTCGAGGAGTACGCCACGCTGCACCCGGCGGTTCGCACGATGTGGGCGAGCAGGCGCACGGTGGTCGTCTTCCCGTTCGTGCCGGTCACCGCGATCACCGGGACCGTGGGATCGGCCACCGTCGGAGCGGGCCCCGGTTCGACGTCGGCGATGGTTTCGGCGGCGTCGGCGACCAGGCGTTCGAACGATCGACGGGTGCCGAGCAGATCGCCCATCACGGCGGCGACCTGGCGGGCGAGCGCCTCGGCCACGTCACGTCGCCGCCACGGGAACGCGATGACGATGCGGTCTTCGCCCGGGCCCGCGCGGCCACGCACGGCGAGGCGCACCGACGACGCCTTGGCGAGCGATCGTACGACGTGCGCCCCCGCGCGCGCCGTGAACCGTCGACGTTGCTCGCTGTCTCGGGCACCCGGCCGGGCCGCGCCGGGGAGATCGATCTCGGTGGCGAGGCGTGCCAACCGCGGCTCGGTCGCCCGGAGCCATCCGGGCACCGCGAGCGTGAGCTTCACGGCGGGCCGCGGGAAGTACAGGTTCGGGCCGTCCAGCACCCGGAGTTCGACGATCTCCACCAGGTCCGCCATGCCGGGCCAGCGTAGTCGCGGGTGCGTCGGCGCGCAGCGCTCGGGTAAGAACCTATGCAGGGGTCGCCGCAAGTGGTCCGCCCGCGCATGGGTTCCGAAGGCCTCCCGACAGCAGGCGGCGGAGGACCGCGAGCCTGAATCGATCGATACGAGGAAGGAGTCACCCGATGCGCAGCAGGAAGCTGATCACGGCACTCGCCGTCGTCGCATCCCTCTCCGTCGTTGGAGCAGCGTGCAGCAGCGACGACACGTCCTCGACGGACGCGATGGATGCGTCGGAGTCCGCGGCACCCGCCGAGACGACCGAGACGATCACCGACGTCGTCGCCGGCAACGAGGACTTCTCGACCCTGCTCGCCGCCGTCGAGGCGGCCGGCCTGGGGGAGACGCTCGCGGGTGAAGGGCCGTTCACGGTCTTCGCGCCGACCGATGAGGCGTTCGCGGCGCTGCCCGAGGGCACGCTCGAAACGCTACTCAAGCCGAAGAACGAGGAGCTCCTCAGCTCGATCCTCACCTACCACGTGGTGCCCGCCGAGGTCATGGCGGCCGACGTGGAGTCGGGCGAGGTCACCACGGTCAACGGAGCGACCTTCACGGTCGAGGCCTCGGACACGGGCGTCAGCATCACCGACGGTCAGGGCAACGAGGTCGACGTCGTCACGACCGATATCCTCACGTCGAACGGCGTGATCCACGTGATCGACGGGGTGGTGCTGCCGCCACAGGAGTGATCGCGAACGATCCGACGTCCATCACGGCGCCGCCGGGGTTGCTCCTGCGCCCCGGCGGCGTTCGTTCATCATGACCGGAACCCGTGACTCGAGGCGTTCTCTGAGCCCCCGGAGGTGGCTGCGGGCCATCACGAAGTCGGTCCAGAGCGCTGCCCGGTAGGCGAGGGCCAGCCACGGAGGCCCCATCACCCCTCGCGTGCGCAGGTGTGCCCGCACCCGATCATCTTCGAGGTCGGTGATCGACCAGGTCCATACCCAGTCGAGCCAAGCGTCGCGCGGCCACGGTGGCAGATGCGTGTGCGATCGCAGCACCAGCAGGTGAGGAGCCTCCATCCGCTCGACCACGAAGTAACACCCGCTCTCGGGGGGCCCGTCCGGCACGTGGTCGCCCACCGCCAGACCCTGGAACTCGGGCAGGATCTCGGTCGCGCTCGGGGCGTTCGCCGGGAACAGCAGCTGATCGACCCACCGGTACGTGTACCAACCGGCGCGGTGCCACCCTGCCTGCACGAGCCATGGCCACACAGCGTCGGCACGACCGCGCATCGTGATCGCGTGGTTCGTCGCGAACGAGGGTTCGGGCACCAGATCGTCGCTGGGGAGCCGCCGTCGCCGTTCCTCGGGCGTGCTGCCCCAGGTCGCGCCGAGATAGGTGGCAGCTGCGAACGCGCCGACGGCGCCCACAGCCACCGACCAGCCGATCTTGGACATCGCCAGGCTCCCTTCGACGGACGTCGAAGACAGCGTGGCCGAACGCCGACGTCGCTGCTTCGGGCTTTCGGCACGGTTCGCGTGGACCGTCAGTCCCGCAGAACCTTTTCCTTGAGCACGTGATCGGCGCAGAAATGGCGTCTGACACCGTCGGCCTCGATGGCTCCGATGGCAGGCTTCCCGCACGGGTCACCGATCGCGACCGTGGCGGGCGCGGCGCCGTCGGACGTCTCGCGTTCACGGATCATCTGCTGCATCAAGAGGGCCAGGTCGACATGTTGGCACGTGGGGATCGTGTCGGTCATGGCAGCAGTGTGGCCCGACCGACCGATGGGGCGCATCGGCTGTTCGGCGTCCGTTCATCGAACGAAGGTCTCGAAACGGCGCCGGGGGGAGGGCTCGCGCCGAGGTCGCGAGCCGGTGTCAGGCCTGCGCCTGGGTGCGCAGCTTGTAGTAAGCGCGTTCCACCATGAAGCGAGAATCGGGAGACGACGGGTCGGCGATCGCTTCGCGAAGCCACGCCTTGACCTCGTCGACCTCGACCGCTTCCGCGTTCATGCGGCTCGGTCGCGTGAACCGCTTGCCCTTCACGAGCGGGCCGAGCTGCTTCGCGGCCTCACCGAGCTGATCGGCCTCGACCAGCCGGAGCGCCTCTTCGATCCTGTCGACGTCGATGGGTGTTCCCTCCCTTCGGCGAACGGCCCTGTCCGTTGCCGCCCCGGTGGGGCGTCGGCTTCGAGAGGCCCGCCTGCACGAACTCGGCGTGCAGGTCAAGCCGCTTCGCGATGCGACCTACCTCGAGCCGCTGATCGGGGGTGACGAACGTGACGCCCTCGCCTCCGCGACCGGCCCTCGCCGTGCGGCCCACCCGATGAACGTACGCCTTGTCGTCCGCCGGCGCATCGAAGTTGATCACGTGCGTGATGTCCTCGAGGTCCAGTCCTCGGGCGGCGACGTCGGTCGCCACGAGCACGTCGTTGGCCCCGCTCGCGAACCGCCCGAGCGCTCGCTCGCGCTGGGGCTGGGACATGCCGCCGTGCAGCTCCCCTGCGCTGAAGCCTTCCTTGCGGAGGTTCCGTGCGAGGCGATCGGCGCCGCGCTGGGTGCGCACGAAGATCAACGTGAGCCCCCGGTCGGCGGCGAGCTCGCGAACGAGCGCCCTGGTCTTCTGCGGATGCTCGACGGCGATGAAGCGATGCGTGGCGTGGTTGATGTTCGGACCGGGCTCGCCGTTCTCGTGCAACACGGCGTCGCGCGTGAAGCGCTTCGCCAGGCGACCGACGTCACCATCGAGCGTCGCGGAGAACAGCATCGTCTGGCGATCGGCACGCAGCATCTCGAGGATGCGGGTCACGTCCGGCAGGAAGCCCATGTCCAGCATGCGGTCGGCCTCGTCGAGTACGCAGGCGCGCACCCGGTCGAGGCGCAGCAGCTTCCGTGCCACGAGATCGAGCAGACGCCCCGGGGTCGCGATCACGATGTCGGCGTGGCGCGCCCGCTTGGCCTGCGGTCCGATCCCGACCCCCCCGTAGACCGACGCCACCTGCAGGTGGCGCACGTCGGCGATCGCACGGAACTCCTCGGTCACCTGGCTCGCGAGCTCGCGGGTGGGCGCCAGGATCAGGCCGGTCGGGCTCTTCCCGCTCGGGTGCAGACGCTCGACGAGCGGCACGGCGAAAGCGAGCGTCTTGCCCGAGCCGGTGCGCGAGCGAGCCAGCACGTCACGTCCTGCGAGCGCGTCGGGCAGCACGAGCGACTGGATCGCGAATGGACGTTCCACGCCGCGCATGCGCAGCGCCTGCGAGACGGGCTCCGAGACGCCGAGCGCTCGGAACGTGGGCTGGTCGGACGCGGGGTCGATGGATCTCGCTGTTGCGGTGGTGGTGGGCACGGTTCGGTGTTCCTCTCCTGGTCGTCGTTCGGTGCGCGTCGAGGGCAGGCGCCTCTGCGCAGGGAACGCCCAGGAGGGCGGTGCGTGCGAAGGATCGCGAGACTTCGTCGCGCGCGCGGTCTCGTTCGAGATCGGCGCGGTGTTCCCCGATAGTACGTGATTGACCCACGTGTTCGACCGCTCGCCTTCAGTCCCGCGTCGAGCGCGCGAGTCGCTCGAGGGCGAGTCTCGCCACCGGGGCGTATGCCAGCACGAACGGTGCCGGGCCCTGGATCTCGACGGCGGTCACGCCGTCGGCCACCTCGTGATGGATCCCGAGGTGGGCTGGGCCCGCATGCACCCGCCACGCCCACCGTCCTGCGGCTCGGTCGACCAGCGACACTTCGAAATGCGCGTTCGTCCCCCAGGGCCCGTGAACCTGGCCCTCCATGCCTTCGACGAGCGGCCCCTCGGGGTCGATCCGACGGATCTGGGGAGCCCATCCGGACCACCGGGAGGTGTCGGCGTAGGCCGACCACATGACCTCGGCGCTCGCCGGTCCCCGTACTTCCACGCGCAGGTGCATGCCGCCGAGCCTACGCGCTGATCCGTCGTCGGGAGAACCCCGGGCCGACGTGAACCCATGCACGACCGGCGGGGGATCGGTCCAGCAGAGCATGGGTTCCGAAGCACGGTCGTTGGAAGACGAAGGAGAGAGATGAGACTCACCACGAAAGCATCGATCTTGATCATCCTCGCGGCGGCGTTCGTATCGTTCTTGCTCTCGGTCGCGCTGTGGTTCGGCGTGTTCGGCGACCCGGACCGCGAGCTGGGGATGTTCGTGGGTCTGTGGGTGCCGTCGATCCTCGCGCTCGGCGCGCTGCTCAGTCCGAGGAAGGCGTGAGGGTGATCCCGTTGTTGGCGCTCACCGACGGAACGCTCTTCGCGATCGGCAGTGTGATCTTCATCGCGGTGTTCACCGCCGCGCTGGGGCTTGCCTACGCCCGGTTCGAAGAACTGGGCGAGGACGACCGGCGAAGCGGGGAGGGCTGAGCGGTCCGTGCGAGCACCACGGTGTCGAGCGCCCAGGCCGTGCCCTCGTCGGTTTCCACGGGTCGTGTCATCGTTTCAGCCCGCTCGACCACGACCCCCGTCCCCCGAAGGTTCGCCTCGATGTCAGCCGGTGAGTAGAGCACCGCTGGATCCTGTGGACCCCCTGTTCCGTGGGCGATGTTCCCGAGGTCGTGGCCGATCACGAGGAGCCGTCCGGACGGCGCGACGGCGCTGGCTGCCGCGCGGACGACGCGGCGACGCTCGGGATCGCGAAGGTGCAGGTACACGAGCAGGACCAGCTCGTAGGCGGCTGCCGGAGGTTCGTACTCGAGCAGGTCCGCCCGGACGATGGTGAGGCTGCCCGCGTCGGAACCGAGGCGGTCCCTGCCCAGTCGCCGCGCGCGATCGAGGGCGACGCTCGAGAAGTCGACCGCCGTGACGTCCCAACCGCGCTCGGCGAGCCACAGAGCGTTCCGGCCCTCCCCAGCGGCGAGATCGAGTGCCCGGCCCGGCGGCAGGTCAGCGGTGAGCTGCTCGACCCAGACGTTGGGTTCGAGCGACCACACGAGCTCACGTTCCGCGTACCGGTCGTCCCACCCAGCGGCATCCACGACCTGACCCTATCCTTCCGCGGCGGGGTGCCCGACGGGCACGACGTAGAGCGGCAGCTCCTCGTCGCCGACCCCGAGGGCGGTCCGGAGATCGTCGTCGGAGAAGGCCCCGACCGGCACCGCGGCGAGGCCCAGCCCGGTCGCCTCGAGCAGCATGTTCTGACAGATGTGTCCGGCTTCCATCTGGACGTATCGTTCAGCCCGGTCCCCGTACTTCTCGGCGGTTCGAGCGACGATCCCGCTGATCACGAAGAGGGCGGGTGCCTGGAGCGCAGCATCCAGCCCGCCTGTGGCGTTCGCGATGAGGGGGCGCCGATCCTCCGAGGTGAGCACCACCGTCCGGCCTTCATCGGGCACGTACCGATGGAGGCCCTCGCCGGTCGCCACGGAGACCTCGATCGGATATCGGGCACCGGCCGACGGCGCGGTCCGGCCGCCCCATGAGGCGGTGACGCCCTGCGCGGCCCAGAGCAGGTGAGCGATCGCCTCCTCGCCGAGCGACTCGTCGGTGAAGGAGCGGATCGAGCGGCGCCGATCGAGTGCTCCGTCGAGCCCGATGCCCGGCGATCGCCGGGGAGGTGGGAACGGCCTTGACGGCGCCGTGCTCGACGAGCCCGCGACCCGGCCTCCGTTCGTACATGCGCCGAGCACGAAGAGGGCGGCACCGGTGATGAAGGTGCGCCTCTGCATCCACGCCCTCTCTCTCCGCGAACACGTCCTCAGCGATCCGTGAGTGGATACACGGGTTCCCAGATCGCGGCGTCGACCGCGCGCTCGATCTCGTCGTCGTCGAGGCTCCGGCCGAGGCCGAGGTCGCGCGCCTCCCGGGCCACGCGGATCGCGATGCAGCGGGAGACCGTCCGCAACGACGACGGCGACGGGTAGAGCGAACCGCGTGCGAGCCGATCGTGGTCGACGCACCTCGCCAGCTCGTCGGCCGCGGCGAGGAACATCTCGTCGGCCACCTCACGGGTCTCGCTCACGATCGCGCCGAGCCCCACGCCGGGGAAGACGAACGCGTTGTTCGCCTGGCCGATCATCCTCGTCCGGCCGTCGTGCTCGACGGCGTCGAAGGGGCTGCCGGTCGCCACCAGCGCGCGTCCGTCGGTCCACTCGATCGCCTTCGCCGGCTCGACCTCGGTCTTCGACGTGGGATTCGACAGTGGCAGGATCACGGGGATGCGAGCGTGCTCGGCCATCGCGCGGATCGCGGGCTCCGTGAACGTCCCCGGGGTCCCGCTGGTGCCGATCAACACCGTCGGTCGAACGTGGCGTACGACGGTTTCGAGCCCGTAGCGCGCGGCAGGACCACCGTCGTCCAACCCGTAGAACGAGAGCGAGTCGGCGCCGAGCGCGAACTCCCGCTTGTCGTCGTCGAGGGGGTCACGCGCATCGAAGGTCAATCCCTTCGAGTCGAGCATCGCGATCGCGGGGCGGACCGTGTCGTCGTCGGCGCCCTCCCGACGCATCGCCATGCCCACGAGGCGGGCGATGCCCATGCCCGCTGCCCCGGCCCCGACGAACACGAAGCGCTGATCGACCATCCGCTCATCGAGCAGGCGCAGGGCACTCAGGATGCCCGCGACCACGACGCTCGAGGTTCCCTGGATGTCGTCGTTGAAGCTCGTGATGCGGTGGCGATAGCGGTCGAGCAACCGGATCGCGTTGTGTTGCTTGAAGTCCTCCCATTGGAGCAGCGCGTGCGGGAAGACCTCGAGAACGGCCTCGACGAACGCCTCGATGAATCGGTCGTACGGCTCCGCGCAGCCGTGATCGTCGCCAGCCCAGGTAGAGCGGGTCGCCGAGCAGCCTGTCGTTGTCCGTGCCGACGTCGAGCGAGACCGGCAGCGTCAACGAGGGATGGATGCCGGCCCCCGCCGTGTACAGTGCGAGCTTGCCGACCGGGATGCCCATGCCGCCGGCGCCGAGGTCGCCGAGCCCGAGGATGCGCTCGTTGTCCGTCGCGACGATCAGCCGCACGTCGTCGTGGCGCGCGTTGCGGAGCATCGCCGGGATTCGGTCGATGTCGTCGGGGGTGATCCACAGACCGCGTGGGCGCCGCATGATGTGGCTGAACTCCTGGCAGGCTCGGCCGACGACGGGCGTGTAGACGACCGGCATCAGCTCTTCGAGGTGATCGGTGATCGACGAGCACCCGGTAGTACAGGGTCTCGTTCCGGTCCTGCAGCGAGGCCAGGCCGATGAAGCGCTCGAGGTCGTCGGCCTTGCGCCGCAGGTGCTCCATCTCGAGCGCGATCTGCTCCTCGATCGTCGTGACGCGGACGGGAAGCAGTCCGCGAAGCCCGAAGCGATCTCGCTCTTCCTCGGTGAACGCGGTGTCCTTGTTCAACAAGGGGTGTTCGAGCAGCTCCACGCCGATCGGGACCGGCTCGCCCGCCGGTTCCGTTTCCGTCGGTTCGATCGTCTTCGTGAGCATCGCGCTTGCCTTCCGACCGCGGCCGGCATCGGGGCATCCGGCGCTCTCATCTTCAGGATGCTCGGTGTGCGGACCGACCCCCACGGCCTGCCGGCCCCGGCACGCGGGCCGGAGGTCCTCGGGCCGAAGGAGCAGTAGCGCGGAACCTCCACACCCCGGCCACGCAGGACGCCGGTTTCACAGCGTTCGGGAGTGGATACCCTTCGGGGCATGATGCCCGTGGTCGGCCGTTCGTGGCCCTCGATCCGCGTCGCGATGCTTGCGCCGATCTCCTGGCGCGTGCCGCCTCGCCACTACGGGCCGTGGGAGCAGTTCGTCTCGTTGCTGACGGAGGGCCTCGTAGCCAGAGGGGTCGACGTCACCCTGTTCGCGACGGCTGACTCCCTGACCTCTGCGCGCCTCGTCGGCACCGCACCGACTGGCTACTCCGAGGACTCCCGGCTCGACGCCAAGGTCTGGGAAGGGCTGCACATCGCCTCGGTGTTCGAGCGGGCCGATGAGTTCGACCTGATCCACAACAACTTCGACTTCCTGCCGCTCACGTACAGCGCGCTCGTCGAGACGCCGGTCGTGACCACGATCCATGGGTTCTCGTCCCAACGCATCGTGCCGGTGTTCGAGCGATACGCCCAGGGCAACCACTACGTCGCGATCAGCGACGCCGACCGGCACCCCAGCCTCGAGTACGCCGCGACGATCCATCACGGCATCGACACAGGGCGATTCCCGCTCGGCGAGACGCCCACAGACTCGCTGCTGTTCTTCGGCCGGATCCATGCCGACAAGGGTGTCGAGGAAGCGATCGAGGTCGCCGCGCGCGCCGGCATGCCGCTCACGATCGCCGGCATCGTGCAAGATGCCACCTACTTCGAGGAGCGCGTGCGGCCCCACATCGACGGAGAGCGCGTCACCTACGTCGGACCCGTCGGCCCATCGGAGCGCGGGGAGCTGCTCGGCGGCGCGACCGCGATGCTGCACCTGATCAACTTCGAGGAACCGTTCGGCTTCAGCGTCGTCGAATCGATGGCCTGCGGCACGCCCGTGATCGCCCGTCGTCGAGGTTCGATGCCCGAGATCGTGCGTCACGGGGAGAATGGGGCGCTCGTCGATACGCTCGACGAGGCTGTCGGCGCGATCGACGACGTTCGGGGGCTCGACCGGGCTGCGGTACGTGCCTCGGTCGCATACCGGTTCGACGTGTCCCGCATGGTCGACGAGTACCTCGCGCTCTACCGTCGCATCGTCGATCCGAACCGGACGTTGAGCCCTCTCCGCCGTGCCAGCTGAACCCCTCGGCCAGACGTTTCGTCTCGGCGTCAACTACTGGCCGGCTCGCACCGCGATGGCATGGTGGTCGAGGTTCGACGTCGGTGAGGTGGTCGGCGACTTCGAGCGTATCGCTGCAAGCGGTATGGATTCGCTGCGGCTCTTCCTGCTGTGGGAGGACTTCCAGCCCGAACCCGACCGAGTGGACCGGGACATGCTCCGGCGACTGGTCACGGTCGCCGACGTGGCTGGCGACGCCGGTCTTGCGCTGATGCCCACGCTGTTCACGGGGCATATGAGCGGCGTGAACTGGATGCCCGGATGGGCGTTGGGCGGGGACGAGCGCGACGCACGGTTCCGGGTGGTGAGCGGGGCTCGGATCATGACCGGCGGACCCCGCAACTGGTACGCCGATCCCGATGTGGCGCGGGCCCAGGCTTCGCTGGCCGAGGAGGCGGCGACGTCGTTGGCGGGACACGACGCGCTCTGGGCCTGGGACCTGGGCAACGAGCCATCGAACTGCGTGATGCCGCCCGATCGCGAACGTGGCCTTCGGTGGCTCGAGCGGATCGCTTCGGCGATCCGAGTCGCGGATGACACCGTCCCGATCACGATCGGCCTGCACATGGAGGACCTGGAGCAGCACCGGAACCTGGGACCGCGCGAGGCTGCGGAGGTGTGCGACTTCCTCACGATGCACGGATATCCGATCTACGCGTCATGGGCGGACGGTCAGACCGACGAACACCTCGTGCCGTTCCTGGCAGCCATGACGCGCTGGCTCGGCGGTGGTGCGGAGGTGCTGTTCTCCGAGTTCGGGCTCTCGACGTTCCGTGGTGAGGCGCGCACGCCGATGCTGGTCGCGGAAGACGAAGCAGCCCGGTACACCGCTCGCGTGCTCGACGGGCTGCGTCACGAGGGATGCGCGGCTGCCTTGGTGTGGTGCCACTCGGACTACGCGCCCTCGATCTGGGATCAGCCGCCGCTGGACGAGGCGACCCACGAGCGTTCCTTCGGACTGTGGCGATCGGACGGTTCGGCGAAGCCGGCCCTGGCGGAGATCTCGGCGTTCGCGGGTCGGTCACGGCTCGGGGCTCCCGTCGACGACTGGATCGATGTCGGGGAGGAGGCCTACTGGCAGGATCCGACGGGCGCGCTGGTGCACCTGTACGGCCGATACCGCGAGCGCGCGACTGCCCTGCGCGGGTGAGAGATGCACCCGTGCTGCGTGGCAGGATCCCGATCCGGCCGTCGAACTCATGAGGTCCACATGGGTGAACCCGAAGGCCGTGCTTCTTCATCGTGGGCGCGAGCGAGGCGCGCAGCTCGCCGGGCTGTCCGGAGGGGCTCGGGAGTGCGGGCGGGCCCGTCAACCCGTCGGACGAGGTCGATCGCGACCGGCAGATCAGTGCGCCACCCCGGATGCACGACGACCGCTCGGGCACCGAGCCGGGTCCGCACGCGCGCCGCGACGACCGCGCCATCGAGCTCGAGCTCTGTGCTCGCCCACCGCTCGGCAGACGGCTCGGGGCCGGTCGCGAGCAGCGGCCGGTCGGTGACGCCGATCGTCGGCAGATCGAGGACTGCCCCCAGATGCAGCGCCAATCCCGCCCTCCGAGGATGGTCGCGTCCCGTCGCGTTCACCAGCAGCACGTCCGGAGCGCTCGGGAGGGCCTCGACCGCCAGCTGGAGCAGCGGTCCTTCGCGCAGCGCCATGTGCCCGGCGTGGTAGCCGGCCCCCGTGCGACCGCGGACGACGAACTCCCCGACGATCGCGCCTTCGCGGAGGCTGACGGCCGCTGCCCACGCGGGCTCTCCTGGAGCCTCGCCGGTGCTCCCGGTGGGAGCGGCGAACCACACCCCGCCGATCGTCGGGATCGTCGGCGGTGCCCACGGCGGGGGAGCGAGAGATGCCAGCTCGGCCTGTCTCGCCTCGAGGGCAGCTTCCGACGTGGGCCAAAGCTCCACGGTGCCATCATCTCGGTCCCGTCACCGTCGGGTCATTCGGTGCTGCCCGGCGTTCGCGTGTGGATGCCCGATGGGATCGGGAGATGGTTGTGATGCCGGGATCGTCGAGGACTGAGGCTCCCGTCGGCGTCGGCTCGGGTCGGCCGGGGCCGCCTCAACGGGGTGCGTCCTCCTCGTCCTGCCCCGGCACCGGTGTCGCCTGCTCGAGCGCATCGGCCTCAGGAGCCTCGTCGGGCACCTCGTCGAACACCTCGTCGAGCGGGGTGACGTCTTCGTCCGTGTCACCGACCGGCTCGGCCTGCTCGAGCGCATCGGCCTCAGGGATCGGTTCCGCGGTCTCGTCGTGATCCGGCATGTCGGCCCCCTTCGTCGCGTTGGTCCGCTCATCGAGCGTAGCCACTGCCGGCCCCAGGGTCACCTTCCCACGGACCGCCTGCGCTGCATCGCCCGGCGGTGGGGGTCCGCCGGCCCGATACGTGAAAGCCCCGTCGAGGAGGAGCCGTCCGTCGATCGTCGACGGACACGGCGTCCT
This sequence comes from Actinomycetota bacterium, assembly GCA_035697485.1. Lineage (NCBI taxonomy): Bacteria > Bacillati > Actinomycetota > Actinomycetota bacterium. Next base: position 76,156 of record DASSCU010000024.1, on the reverse strand, counting down.
AAGGTGGTATCGGAGGTGTGTGATCGTGCCGGTCGAGGAGACCGCGCATCCGACGAGGTGGTGGCACCGTCTCGACGACGGGCGGATCCGATGCGACGTCTGTCCTCGCGCGTGCGCCATGAACGACGGGCAGCGGGGACTCTGCTTCGTGCGCAAGCGCGAGGGCAACTCGATCGTGTTGACCACGTACGGGCGGTCGTCGGGCTTCTGCGTCGACCCGATCGAGAAGAAACCGCTGAACCACTTCCTGCCGGGGACCCCGGTGCTCTCGTTCGGCACCGCCGGGTGCAACCTCGCCTGCCGGTTCTGCCAGAACTGGGACATCTCGAAGTCCCGTGACGTCGACACCCTCGCCGACGAGGCTTCGCCCGAGGCGCTCGCCGAGGCGGCCGTCCGCCTCGGGTGCCGCTCGGTCGCGTTCACCTACAACGACCCCGTGATCTTCCTCGAGTACGCGATCGACGTGGCCGACGCCTGTCGCGAGCGCGGCGTGCGCGCGGTCGCGGTGACGGCCGGTTACGCGAACCCCGAGCCCGGGCGGGAGTTCTTCTCGCACATGGATGCGGCCAACGTCGATCTGAAGGGGTTCACCGAGGACTTCTACCATCGGACCTGTGCCGGTCATCTCGGGCCTGTGCTCGCCACGCTCGAGCACCTCGCGCACGAGACCGATGTGTGGTTCGAGCTCACGACCCTGTTGATCCCCGGATTGAACGACTCGGACGCAGATTTCGACGCGATGACGCGTTGGGTCGTCGAGCGCCTCGGACCCGACGTGCCGATGCACTTCACCGCGTTCCATCCCGATTGGAAGATGCTCGACCGGCCGCCGACGCCGGTCGAGACGCTTCGGCGCGCGCGGCGCATCGCGATCGACAACGGCGTGCGGTACGCGTACACGGGCAATGTGATCGATCCGGTCGGGCAGACCACGCGGTGCGCGGGGTGTGGCGCCGACCTGATCGTGCGTCGGGGCTACGAGATCACGGGCTGGCACCTCGATGCCGCAGGACGCTGCGATTCCTGCGGCCGGGCGTGTGCCGGGGAGTTCGAGGCCGAACCTGGTACCTGGGGCGAGCGCAGGATGCCTGTTCGTCTGGGGGTGTGAGGTCGGTGACGGTCGGCGCGATGCGGATGCCGGCGGCGGCGGGCACGTTCTATCCCGAGGATCGGGAGTCGCTCATTGGCACCGTGGATCGGCTGCTGGCTGCGACGCGTCCGTGGTCCGGAGCGATGCCATGGGGCATCGTCGTGCCCCATGCTGGATATCGCTACTCGGGTCCGGTGGCGGCGAGCGCCTACGCCGTGGTCCTGGCGGCTCGCGAGGTGCTCGATCGCATCGTGATCATCGGTCCGGATCACTTCGTTCCTCTGGTGGGGTGCGCGATTCCCTCCCCAGGGACCTGGCGCACGCCGCTCGGCGAGGCGGCGATCGATGCGGAGATGCGCGAGGTCGCGATCCGGGCAGGGTGCGCCGTCGACGACGAGCCCCACGCGCACGAGCACGCGCTCGAGGTGCAGCTGCCGTTCCTGCAGCGGGCGCTGGGGGAGCGATTCCGGTTCTTGCCGGTCGCGGTCGGACAGGTCCCGTCCGACGATGTGGCGACGGTGCTCTCGAGCCTCGCACCGCACGCCGACCTCGTGGTGGTGAGCACCGACCTCAGCCACTACCACGATCTCGAAACGGCTCGACTGCTCGACCGGCGCACCGCCGAAGCGATCCAAGCGCTCGACCCCGACGCCATCGGTCCCTCCGACGCGTGTGGCGTCTTCGCGCTGCGGGGCGCCGTGGCGTTCGCACGTCAGGCGAGCCTGTCGATCCGACTCCTCGATCTGCGCACCTCGGGCGATACCACCGGAGACCCCGGCCGCGTGGTCGGCTACGGAGCCTTCGCGATCGAACGCTGATCAACCGCCGGCGTCGGTCGACGGTCGGGGTGGTGGGCACGTCGCTACCGTGCATGGGTGAAGGATGCACCCCTGCTCCGGGGTTCACTGCCGCTGCGACTCGCCGCGCTGTTCGTCGGATTGCTGTTGATCGCCGTGGCGATCGTCGCCATGCTCGAGTCCGGGCTCGGTGTGCCGCCGTGGGACGTGCTGCACATGGGCATCGCGGAGCACACGCCGTTGACGCTCGGGACGGCGGCCGTCGTCGTGGGACTCGTCATCGTGGCGATCGCCTGGATCGGCGGCGCGCCGCCGGGCTTCGGGACGATCGCGAACGCCGTGGTGATCGGACTCGCGATCGACGTGTTCAGCGCGATCGGGTGGGTCGAGCAGCTGTCGAACGCCTCAATCGGCGTGCGCGTCGGGCTCGTGGCGCTCGGCATCTGGCTCTTCGGCGTCGGCTCGGCCCTCTACATCGGAGCGGGCATGGGCGCCGGCCCGCGTGACTCATTCATGCTCGCGGTCACACGGCGGACCGGCTGGCGCATCGGCATCGTGCGCGGCGCGATCGAGGTGACGGTGCTCGCGATCGGACTGCTGCTCGGTGGCGTCGCGGGCATCGGCACGTTGGCACTGGCGGTGCTGGTCGGACCCTCGGTCGAGTTGTCGTTCTGGCTGCTGCTGCGACTCGGCATGGCCGATCCGCGGCTTCACGCTCCGGAGTTCGGCCCCCTCGACGTCGCCTGAGCCACGGTCAAGGCTCGAGGTGCTGTCGCCTCTTCCGGCCCAGGTGTGACATCGTGTGGCCAACACCTCGCCACGGAAGGGGGAGTCATGGCCAGCAAGGACAAGGGCGGCGCCAAGAGCTCGAAGACTGCGGCGAGCAAGACCCTCAAGGAGAAGCGGGCCGCCAAGAAGGCCAAGGGCAAGGGCGGCTCGAGCTCGTCGGACTGGAACCTGAACAAGTAACTGAGCCCATCGCGGGTCAGGGCACGTCACGTCCGCCGGGTGGACGCTCCCATGTTCACTCGTGGTGCTCGTACTTGAACGAGATGTTGACCCGCGCCCGGTAGTGCGCGACCTTGCCGTCCTCGATCGTGAGGTCGAGCTTCACGATCTCGCCGACCCGCAGGTCCCGCAGCGACTCCGCCGCGGTCTCGACCGCGTTCTTGGCTGCGTCCTCCCACGACACCGTGCTCGTGCCGATCACCTCGGTGACTCGGTAGATACTCTCGCTCATCGTCATCCCCCCAGGGTCGTATCCACCATCATCGTCGTTCGTCGACGTGCGCGCGACCCGGTCCACAGGTCCCGTGCGGTCCGGGCCCGCGGCGACGGTGCTCGGTCACCTCGCGTCCGACACGGCATCATGCCTGCATGACCGCGGTCGATCAGGCTCCCCACGCGCTCGACGCCGCCTCGGTCGCACACGAACTCGACACCGACCTGGAAGGCGGCCTCACGACCGACCGGGCGGCCGAGCGGCTCGCGAGCGTCGGTCCGAACGTGCTGCGCGAGGAACCGCCCGAGCCGCGGTGGCGTCGGTTCGCGCGCCAGTTCGCCGACCCCCTCGTGATCCTGCTGCTCGCCGCCGCGGCGATCGCGGCCGGCGTGTGGCTGCTCGAGGGCGTGCTCGGGTTGCCGATCGACTCGATCGTGATCCTGGCCATCGTGCTGTTGAACGCGACGCTCGGGTACGTGCAGGAGGCGAGAGCCGAGCGGGCGATCGCCGCGCTGCGGGCCTTGACCGAGGTCACGGCGACCGTCGTCCGTGACGGGCGGGTCGGCACGGTACCCGCCCGCGAGCTCGTGCCGGGCGACCTGCTCGCGTTGGAGGAAGGTGACGCGATCGCCGCCGATGCCCGCGTCGTGCGCAGCGTCGCCCTCAGCACCGGGGAGGGAGCCCTGACCGGGGAGAGTGAGCCGGTCGCGAAGAAGATCGACGCCGTCGCGACCGACGCGGCACTCGGCGATCGCACCGACATGGTCTTCTCGGGCACCGTCGTGACCTACGGCCGCGGGGCCGCGGTCGTGACCGCCACGGGCATGGGGACCGAGCTCGGCCGGATCGCCGGGCTGCTCGAGACGGTCGAGCGTCACGAGACGCCGTTGCAGCGCGAGATCGCTCGCATCGGCCGGGTACTGGGCGTCGCGGTCGTCGCGATCGCGGTCGTCGTGATCGCCTCGATCCTCTCCGTCTCCGAGGTCGAGGGCACGGCCGCGCTGATCGACGTGATGCTGATCGGGGTCTCGCTCGCGGTCGCCGCGGTGCCCGAGGGATTGGCGACGATCCTCACCGTGGTGCTCGCGCTCGGCGTGCAGCGCATGGCCGCGCGGCACGCGATCATCCGCCGACTCTCCGCCGTCGAGACGCTCGGCGCCGCGACCACGATCTGTACCGACAAGACCGGGACGCTCACACGCAACGAGATGACCGTGCGTGAGGCGGTGACACCGTCGGGGGCGGCGGTGCTGGGTGGCACCGGCTACCACCCGTTCGGTGAGGTCACCGACGTCGATGGGTTTCCGTTGCAGGAGATGCCGAACGCCGGCGACATCCGTCGAGTGCTGTTCGCGGCGGCCCTCGCTTCCAACGCGACGATCGAGGAGCACGATGGCGCGTGGGTCGTCCGAGGAGATCCCACCGAAGGGGCGTTGGTCGCCGCCGCGGGGAAGGTCGGCGAGGTGCCCGACGACGACGGCTCGCGGTCACCTCGCATCGACGAGGTGCCGTTCTCGTCGGAGCGAAAGCTGATGAGCACCGTGCACCTCGACGAGGTGAGGCGCGATCTTCGTGTCGTGACGAAGGGCGCGCCCGACGTGCTGCTGATGCGATGCACGCACGAGCGTCGTGGCGGCGAGGTGGTTCCGCTCACGCAGCAGCGGCGCCAGCAGATCCTGGCCGAGGTAGAGGACCTGGCCGCACGTGCGATGCGCACCCTGGCCGTGGGCGAGCGGCACATCGACGATGACGACTACGACGGACCGGGGGAGGACCTGGAGCGCGACCTCATCTTCCTCGGCACGCTGGGCATCATCGATCCTCCGCGTGAGGAGGCCGCCGCGGCGGTCGCCGCGGCCCAGGGCGCCGGCGTCCGGGTGATGATGATCACCGGCGACCACCCGGTCACCGCGCGCGCGATCGCCGGCGAGGTGGGCATCGCCGCGGCGGACGCGCCGGTCGCCACCGGCACCGAGCTCGAGCGCATGGACGACCGGACCCTCGACGAGACGGTCGGCCGGGTGAACGTCTACGCGCGGGTGAGCCCCGAGCACAAGCTGCGGATCGTGCGTTCCCTGCAAGGCGCCGGCGACGTGGTGGCGATGACCGGCGACGGCGTGAACGACGCGCCCGCGTTGAAGACGGCCGATATCGGCGTCGCGATGGGCATCGCCGGCACCGACGTCTCCAAGGAAGCCTCCGACATGGTCCTCACCGACGACGACTTCGCGACGATCGTGGCCGCGATCGAGGAGGGGCGGTCGATCTTCGCGAACATCCGGAAGTTCATCCGCTACCTGTTGTCGTCGAACACGGGCGAGGTCATGACGATGTTCCTCGGCATCGTGTTCGCGAGCGTGCTGGGGCTGACGAGCGGCAGCGACGGCATCGTGACACCGCTGCTCGCGACGCAGATCCTGTGGATCAACCTGCTCACCGATGCGGCGCCGGCCCTCGCCGTCGGCATGGATCCGCCCGATGCCCGCCGCATGCGCCGACCACCCCGCTCGCGCACGGCGCGGGTGGTCGACGGACCGATGTGGGTGAGCATCGCGCTGAACGGCACCGCGATGGCGGTGGCCACGCTGTTCGTGCTCGATCTCGAACTCCCCGGCGGGCTGGTCGAAGGCACGTCGAGCGAGCGCGTCGCGCGCACGATGGCATTCACGACGCTCGTGCTCGCGCAGCTCTTCAACGTCTTCAACGCCCGCTCCGATCGCCGGAGCGCGTTCCTCGGTCTGTTCTCGAACGCTTGGCTGTGGGGCGCGGTCGCCCTCTCCGCCCTGTTGCAGGTGGCGGTCGCCTACCTGCCGTTCCTCAACACGGCGTTCGGCACGGAGCCACTCACCGCGGCGCAGTGGGGGGTCACGATCGTGGCCGCCAGCGTCGTGCTGTGGGTGTCGGAGGCTCGCAAGCTCGTCGCGCACCGCCGGTACACGCCTCCTATGCGGCGGGCACCTTCTTCTGGGGATCGATGAACGGGATCGCTGCGGTCGTGCCGACGCGGGTGCCGTCGTCGGTGTCCACCTCCAGCCTCGTGCCGGGCGTTGCCAGCCCGAGCGGCACCCACACGTATCCGATGTTCCTCTCCACCCGCGGCGACCAGCAGGCGTCGGTGACGTGCCCGACCGTCTCGCCGCCGTGCGCAGCCGGCCAGTGCTGGGCTGGCTGCTCGACCGGTTCGCCCTCGAGCTCGATGCCGACGAGCTTGCGCGAGACGCCCTCGCGCCGGATGCGCTCGAGCGCTTCCTTGCCGATGTAGTCGGCCTCCTGCTCCTCGACGAGCCGTTCCAGGCCGGTGACCTCGAACGGGTTGTCGGTGAGGCCGATGTCGGAGCCCCAGTCGAAGATGCCGGCCTCGATGCGTCGGATGTCCGACGAGGGCGTCACGCGGATGCCGTACGGCTTCCCGGCATCGAGGATGCGCTCCCACAGATCGTCGCCCCGGCTCGGGTCGCGCAGGTAGATCTCGTAGCCGACCACCGCCGTCCAGCCGGTGCGGCTGATCACGACCGGGATGCCGTCGAGGTCGGTCTCGTCGCACCAGTAGTACTTCATGTCGAGGATCCAGTCGCCGAACAGATCGCGCATCGTGTCCTTGGCCTTCGGCCCCTGCACCTGCACGGGGTAGACCTCGGGGTGCGTCACCTTCACGTCCATCCCCGAGTTGACCGCGACCCCCATGGCGTAGAGCCCGGCGTCGGAATCGGCCAGCGCGAGCCACCAGCGATTCCCCTCGATGTGCAGCAGCACCGGGTCGTTCACGATGCCGCCGTCCTCGGCGGTGACGAGCATGTACTTGCCCTGCTTGACGGCGCACCTCGTGAGATCCCGGCAGGTCAGCAGGTTCGTGAACGCGGTGGCGTCGGGACCGGTGATCTCCACGATGCGCTCGACGCTCACGTCCCAGAGCGTCACGTCGTTGACGAGCGCCCAGTACTCCTCGAGGGGGTCCCCATACGTGTTGGGGTGGTACATGTGCTGATAGACGTCGTAGGCGGAGCAGCCGGCCCGCAGCGTCGCCTCGAAGAACGGCGATCGTCGGTACCACGGCCCCCAGTTCAACCTGGTGTGCTCCGGAAGCGTCATCGATGTCCCCCTCGTCGGTCGTTCGAAGGCGGTCGCCGGCGAGTCTATGCGTCCATCGGCACGACGTTGCGCTGCCCGGAACCTGCGACCTACGATGCGACGCAGGGCTCGCCGACGAGCGGGCATCAGGGAAGGAGCGTCGGAACACCATGGACGACATCGGGTTCTTCGACATCGTCTGGTACATCGTCGCGGGACTGATCATCGGCGCCCTCGCACGGCTGCTCCTGCCGGGCAAACAGTCGATGGGATGGATCGCCACGATGGTCCTGGGCGTCCTCGGTGCGATCGTCGGCGGGCTGATCTGGAACGCGATCTTCTCGGGCAACGAGGGCATCGCGTGGATCGGGTCGATCATCGCGGCGATCATCCTGCTCGTGATCTACGAGCGCGTGGTCGCGAAACGACAGGCCTGAACGCCGGGGACGGACTGAGATCACGCCGGCTCGTCGAGCAGCGCGCGCTCGTCGGCGAGCGCGATCACGAGGTGACCCCGCGCGTTGGGATGCAGCGGCGCCGGATCGTCCGGCCCTTGCACGTAGCTCTGATCCGTGCACAGTTCGTGTCCGGTGAAGTCGGGCTGGACCGTCCGGTGCCCGAACGCCTCAGCGCCGGCCGCGAGGACCTCGTTCAGGGCATCGAGTCGGTCGAGCAGGACCTCGAGCTTGTCTCCTGTCAATCCCAGCGACTCGAGGCAATCGAGGGAGGGATCGAACGGGGAGTAGTACCGATTGACCAACACGAGCGGATCGCCAGGCAGCGCCGACAGCTGGCGCAGCAGCTCGTAGTAGTCCTGCGTGAAGTCGTCGAGCGAACGCTGGAACAACGCCGTGAGGCCGCGGTTGTCGCACGATGAAGATGCGGCGCACAGGAAGACCAGGGTGCTCCACCCCAGGTCGTTCGCGCCGACGTTGACGATCACGACCTCGGCGTCGGTGGCGCGCTTGGCGACCGCGACCTGCGGCGCGATGCGGCGGTCGCCCGTCAGCTGCACGCCGAGGATCCCCTCGTCGACCGTCGCCCCGCTGCACGCCAGGTTGTCCACGTTCCACTGGTTCACGCGAGCAAGGATCTCGGCGAACGCGATGGAGCTCCGCTCGCAGGCGATGTCGTCGGGCTCCGCGTCGGGTGGGATCAGGCCGCCGAGACCGGCCGCTGTGGAGTCCCCGAGCACCACCGCCTGCACGTCGGATCGCGCAGGGCCGGTCGCCGCGGAGACGGGGCGCAGCTCGTCTCTGCCCACCAGCTCGTTCACGCTGCCGACGTTGCGCAGGATGTCCGGCGCGGTAAACGCGGTGACCATGATGGCGCTCAGGTTCACGGCCTGCACGAACATCAGTCCCCCCAGCACCGACACCGCGGTCCGCTTCCAGCCGAAGCCACGCCAACCGGCGATCGCCCCCAACAACAGCACCGCCCCGACCGTCACGAAGGCGATCTCCCATGCGAAGTAGCGCCGCCACCCGGCGGCCAGCGCGTCGCCGAGCACGGCGGCCGCAGCGGCGCGCCCAGGTGGCGAGAACGCTCCCTCCACCTGCGCGTCGATGCTGATGTCGGTGAGGGCAAGGCGAGGCCGCACGGGTCCCACGAACTCCACCTGGGTCGGCAACGACCGTCCGAAGAGCACGACCTCACCCGGCCCCGACGCGCTCCACGACGGCGACGCGGTGCCCACCGCGACGGTCTGTCCGAGCGCCGAGACCGACTGCTCGGGCGTGACCCGGAGCGCGAACGCGATCGACGCGACCGAGACCACGAGCAGCGCGGCGACGGCGACCATGCCCCGAAGCACGGGGCGCCCGATCCCGTCGCGCTCGCGGTCGGTGCGGTCGGCCATGCCACCCAGCATGCAGGTTCGTCGTCGAGGCCGACCCGAGAAGCTAGCGCTTCTCCTCGTAGTACTCGTACGCCGACATCGCCTTGCCGGTGGGCGAGCGCCACTCGCGTTCCCGGCCGGGGAGCTTGCCCAGCACCTTCGCCATCTCGCGCACGTGCTCGGCGACCGACCCGCAGCACGATCCGATGTAGCGGACGCCGCCCTCGCGGGCCTCGGCCGCGAACCGGGCGAGGTCGCCGCGGGGGAGCGTGATCGCCGTCAACGCGAGCGGGAACTCGTCGGTCGAAGTGAAGTCGGCCTGTTCCTCCGTCGTCGCGTACGCGACCGGTTGGGCCGCGACCGGCACCGCTCCCGCGACCGCCGCCACCATCTGCGTCGCGATCGGCAGCTGTTGCGCCGGCGAGTTGAGACAGTTCACGCCCACGATGTCTGCGCCCGCCTCGGCGAGCCGCTTCGCGCACTCGCCGGGCGTGTCGCCCTCGTACGCCCGAGGCGGCATCGTCTCGAACGACATCGTCGCCATCACCGGCAGGCCGGTCCGCTTCGCGCGCTCCACGAACAGCAGCGCCTCGCCGAGGAACGAGAACGTCTCCCCGATGAAGAAGTCGGGCGGCCCGGCGTCGACCTGGTCCTGGAGCTGGCGGTCGAGCAGCGCCCGCACGTGGTCGGGACTGGCGGGATCATTGGGTTCGTAGGCCCATGTGAGCGAGAGGTTGCCGGCGACGAGCGCGTCGCCCTCGGTCGCGACTTCGCGCGCGATGCGCACGGCGTTGCGGTTGATCTCGTCGACCGCCCCCCCGAGGCCGACCGTCGCGAGCTTGTCGTCGCTCGCGTAGAAGGTCATCGTCTGCAGCACCTCGGCGCCCGCACGCAGGAACTCGCGATGCAGCTGCTCGAGCGCCTCCGGATGCTCGATCACGACCTCGGGCGTGAACGGCCCCGCCTGCACGTATCCGCGCTTCTCGAGCTCGAGCAGGTAGCCGCCGTCGCCCAGCACGGGCCCCTCGGCCAGGCGCTCCAGGATGCCGTTGGTCATGCGCCGAGTGTACGGGTTCGGGGATGCTCCACAGGGCCCACGTCGGAGGACCTAGTGACGACCGGCTTCCGGCCGATTGCCCCGCCATCTCGCCGGCGCCGACCCTACTGAGAACGGGCCGCGGAGGGGGTTCAAGAGGTCGTGCGTCGCTGGAAACTGGTGTTCACATCGGTGGTCGTCGCGGCGTGGATCGCCGTGCCTGCGATCGGGGCGCGGGGCGTGAGCGGCCCGACCGCGACGTCGAGGCGAGAGATCTCCGGGCCCCGCACGAGCGGGCCGGTGTCCGCCGTGCGCGCGCTCGCCGACCGTGACGCCGACGGCGTCTCGGACGAGCTGGATGCTCGCCTGGAACGTGTCGACCGCGGCGGACGGACCGATGTGATCGTGCTCCACGACGGCACCGTGTCTGCGGCGGACGCCGCTCGGGCCGTCGGCCGCATCCGTTCGACGGAACGCTTCGAGATCATCGATGGCTTCGCCGCGAGACTGACCGCAGGCCAGGTGCGGACCCTCGCGCAGGTGCCGGGCGTGGAGCGGGTGCAGAGCGACGCCGTCGCTCACGTGACCGACGCCTCGTCGGGTCCCGACTACGGGGCGACGGGCGCGAGGGGGTCCTTCGGGGTCGACGGTTCCGGCACGCGGATCTGTGTGCTCGACACCGGCGCCGACCCCGACCACGAGCAGCTCGCCAACAGGATCGTGGCGTTCGAGGACTTCATCGGCACCGGCACGACCCCCTACGACGACCACGGGCACGGCACCCATGTCGCGTCGATCGCCGCCGGCGACGGGACGGGCGGACCCGACGCCGCCGCGAACGTCGGTGTGGCGCCGGGTGCCGCGCTGGTCGTCGGGAAGGTGCTGGCGGCGAACGGCTCGGGCACGACGCAGCAGATCGTCGGCGGCATCGAGTGGTGCGCCGGCCTGCCGAGCGTCGACGTCATCACGATGAGCCTCGGCACGTCGGTCGGCTCGGACGGACAGGACGCGCTCAGCCTCGCCGTCGATGCCGCCGTCGACGCCGGCAAGGTCGTGACGGTCGCAGCCGGCAACAGCGGGGATCTGCCGATGTCGGTCGGCGCGCCCGGAGCGTCGGCGAAGGCGATCACCGTGGGAGCCGGATCCGACTGGTCGGCACCGACGGGTGCGCCCAACCACGACGATGGGGTCTCCCTCGCGTACTTCTCGAGCCGTGGCCCGACCCTCGACGGACGGATCAAGCCCGACGTGGTCGGGCCGGGGACGACGATCACGGCCGCCGAGTACGACACGACCGGTGGCTACGCAACGTACTCCGGCACATCGATGGCGACGCCCTACGCCGCCGGAGCGGCCGCGCTGGCGATCGACGCCGGCATGAGCCCGACCGACGTGAAGCAGGCGATGCGGCGGACGGCGCAGGATCGTGGGCCCACCGGCGCGGACCCCGACTGGGGTGCCGGACTGCTCGACGTGCGAGCGCTCGTCGCGCAGGCGGCGGGGGGCACCGCTGCCACCACGTTCCCGGCCGACGAGCAGTACGACGGCTCGGTCTCGTCGGGCGGCACCTGGACGCGGACGTTCGAGGTCGGACCGGATGGACTGGACGTGCCGATCGCAGCCACGATCGTGATCGGCGGAGAATGCCTGTCCCTGCCGGGCTTCGGATGCCTGCCGCTCGAGTGGTCGCCGGATCTCGACGCACGCCTCCGTGCACCCGACGGTTCGGTGCTCGACGAGAGCACGTGCGCCCTGGGTGACGGTTGCGGCCAAGGGCGTCAGGAGACGCTGCATGCGATGCCGACCGTGGCGGGCACTTACCAGCTCGAGGTGTTCCCGTACGGCGCAGCGGGAGGGTCGTTCTCGGTCGACCTGTCACACGGCACGTCGACCGGACCGTCGCCGAGCCCTTCTCCGACGCCGACGCCGACCACGGTGCACGTCGGGGACCTCGACGGGGCCGGTGAGCGACTGTCGTCGAGCAAGTGGCGGGCACGCGTCGTCGTCGTGGTGCACGACGACCTCGAGGTGCCGAACGCCGGGGTGCAGGTGGCGGTGCGTTTCGGCGCGAACGCGTCACTCACGTGCACCACGAACGACCTCGGTCGGTGCTCGGTCTCGAAGCGTTACCAGACGAGCAAGGCGAAGGTCACGGCCACCGTGCTCGGGCTGGTGGGGCAGCTTCCGTACGACGGGTCGGCGAACCACGATGCCGACGGGGACTCCAACGGCACGTCGATCGTGGTCCTGCGTCCCTAGGACGCGAGGCCCGGCGGGATGCCGGCGCTCGTCCCGAGGGAATCAGGCGGTCTCGTTCTCGAGCAGTTCGATCATCTGGGTGAGCGTCATCGTCTGCCCGGCGGACCATGCGCGTTCGAACCCCTCCTCGCCGAGGGCGGCGCGCGCCACCTCTGCGGGGTCGCCGAAGAACGCGAGCCCCACCTCGGGGAAGTTCACGTCGTATTCGCGTTCGAGCCGGCTCGACGCGCCGGCCAGGGTCGCGGCTCGCTCGGGCCGTCCCGTGAGGTTCGCCAGCAGGGCGTGAGGCCCGAGGACGGTCACCAGCAGGATCGGGTTCCCCGAAGCGGACGCGATCGCCGTCGCCTCGGCGAGGTACGCAACGCCCTGGTCGATGTGGTCGAGGAACACGTAGGTCCCTGCGAGCGTGATCAAGGCCTCGCACAGCAACAACTGCTCGCCGACCTCGCGGTAGAGCGAGATGCTCCGCTCGATCGGTTCGATCGCGCCTGCCGCGTTGCCTGCGAAAAGCTGACCGAACCCGACGCCGGCCCACAGCTCTGCCTGCATCGGCAGGTCGTCCGGCTCGGCGACCTCGAAGCAGTCCTCCAGCAGCTGCAACCCTTCCTCGGGGTGCCCCGAGACCACAGGCACGAACGTCAGGTTGACCAAGGCTCGGGTGAGGAGCCGACGGTCCTCCAGGCCCCGAGCGATGTCGGCGGCCTCCTCGTACGCGGCTCGCATCGTGTCGTAGTTCTTGAGCCAGTAGTCGATGCTGCCGATCGCCCCGAGCGCGAGCGCACGCGGGGCATTTCGCGCCTGCGCGGGCGGCAGCGAGAGCAACCGTTCGAGCCTCGCCCGTCCTTCGGCGAAGTGGCCCCGCCGCTGCCAGTAGCGCCAGAGCGCGGCGGCCGTGCGCAGTCCGGTCGCGACGTCCTCCGGCTCCGTGGAGCGTTCCGCTCGGTCGAGCGCGGCCCGGATGTTCTGGAGCTCGAGGTCGAGCGTCTCGAACCACCGAAGCTGTTGCTGCCCCGTGAGGTGGGGCTCGGCGCGCTCGGCGAGCTCCCGCACATACTCGGCCTGCCGCCGCTCGATCGAGGACCGCTCGCCGGCATCGAGCGCCGAGAGCCGTGTCTGGGCGTACTCACGGATCGTCTCGAGCATCGAGAACCTGACCGATCCGTCCGACGCGTCAGAGCGTCGGATCAGGCTGTGATCCACGAGCGTTCCGAGCGCGTCCAGCACGTCGAGGTCGTCGCCGCAGACGGCTTCCGTGGCATCGACCGTGCATCCTCCGGGGAACACGGCGAGGCGTGCGAACATGCGGCGGGCATCGTCGGGCAGCGCCTCCTCGCTCCATCGGATCGTGTCCTCGAGGGTGCGCTGGCGCTCGGGTGCGTCGCGCGGTCCGTCCGTGAGCAGCGGCAGCCTTCGCTCGAGTCGCCCGGCCAACGACGCAGGGTCGAGCACGCGCATGCGGCTCGCCGCCAGCTCGAGGGCGAGCGGCAGGCCGTCGAGCCGGGCGACGATCTCGGCCACGGCGGCAGCGTTCCCGTCGGTCACCTGGAATCCCCGCCGGGATGCCCCGGCGCGCTCCACGAAGAGGTGCACCGCCTCCGACGATGCGATGTCGGACACGTCGAGGTCGTCCAAGTCGCGGGGGAGCGCGAGCGGCGGCACCTGATACTCCTGCTCACCCACCACGTGCAGCGTGATGCGGCTGGTGGCGAGCACCGTGAGTGCGAGCACGTCGTCGAGGAGGTCTCCGACGAACGAGGCTCCCTCGGATGCGAGCTGCTCCAGGTTGTCGAGCACGAGAAGCGGGTTCCCCCGGCCGAGCCGTTCGTGCAACGCCTGGAGGGGGTCGACACCCGGCGTCGCCCGCAGGCGGAGTGCCGCAGCGATCGCCGGCACGACGCGTGCAGGGTCGTCGACGGCGCTGAGGTCGACGAACGTGACCTCCTCATGCTGATCGAGGCGTGTCGCCGCGACCTCGAGCGCGAGCCGGGTCTTCCCGGTGCCGCCGGGGCCTGTCAAGGTCACGAGTCGCGCCTCGTCGAGCATCGCGCCGACCTCCGAGATCGCGGAGCCGCGTCCCACGAACGAGGTCCTGGGGGCGGGCAGGTTCGTCCGGCGCCCACGTGCCGTCGTGAGCGGCGGGAAGTCGACCTCGAGACCCTCGATCACGAGGTCGTGCAGTGGCTCCTCGCGATCGAAGTCCTTCAGCCGATGCGGTCCCAGGTCGCGGACCGCGACCCCTTCGGGCAACCGGTCGGCCAGGAGCGTCCGCGTGGCCTCCGACAGTACGATCTGCCCTCCGTGCCCGCTGGCGGCGATGCGGGCAGCCTTGTGCACGTCGATCCCGACGTAGTCGTCACCACCCAGCGTGCCCTCGCCTGTGTGCACGCCGATCCGGACCCGGATGACGGATCCGTCGTCCCACGGATGCGCCGCGAGCCCGCGCTGGGCGGCGACGGCCGCACGGACAGCGGCTTCCACGGACGAGAACGTCACGAAGAACGAGTCGCCCTCGGTGCGGATCTCGACCCCACCGTGCGCGGCGATCGCCGTTCGCACGATCTCGGCATGCTGATCCAGCACGCGTACGAAGCCGTCGCGCCCGAGGTCCTGCAGCAGTCGGGTCGAGCCCTCGATATCGGTGAACAGGAACGTCACCGTGCCGGTGGGCAGGTCGCGCATCATCGGAACAGTACGCCAGTCCCGAGACTCGATGCTCCGGAGGGCCGTTGGGTCAGCCGGCGATCGCCGATGCGAGCACGAACGGGTGCACCGGGCCGCTTCCGGCCAGGCGCAGGGCACGCGCGATCACCGTGAGCGTCCACTTGGAGTCGGCGAGATCGTCGACGAGCAGCACCGGACCCTGCGGAACGTCGCCGTCCACCTCGAACGCATCCCAAACGTTGCGCACCTGCTGTGCGCTGTTGCGCATCGCCGCCTGTGGCTGGTTCTCTGCGACCTTGCGCACTACCTGGTGCGGCGGGAGCCCGAGCGCCTCGGCCAGCCGCTTCGCGAAGTCCGCCACGAGGTCGGGATGGGTCATCGACGGCACGCACGTCACCCAGGTGGGGGCGGGCTCGGGCCGCCAGCGGTCGGCGATCAACGCCGCGCTCGCGGCCACCAGCTCGTCGGCGAAGCGCTCGTCCTCGCCGCGCCCGGCGGCCACGAGCCGGCCCCAGCCGCCGTCGCCCACGACCGAGAGCGCCCGGCCGACGAGGGGCCGATCATCCTCGGCGATCCGTCCCTTCGGCAGCCCGACCGCCATGAGCCCCGACGGCCACTGCTTCCGCGGTTCCACGAACAGGTCGAAGCCGCGCAGGTGCTCACGGGCGGCCGCTCGCGCGTCGGGCGAGGGATCGACCACCAGGGGCGCCGACGTGCACCACATGCACCTTCCGCATGGTTCCGCGCCCGGGTCGTCGAGCTCGTGGCGCAAGAACTCCATCAGGCATCCGTCGTGGTGGGCGTACCGGCGCATCGCCTCCTGCTCGTGACGGCGCAGCTCGGTGATGTGCTCGACGCGCTCGCCCGGGTAGGTCCAGGTCTCAGAAGTGCGCACGTACCCGCCGCGCTCGCGCGCCACGGCTCCCTCCACCTCGAGCACCTTCAGCATCGACTCCAACCGCCCCCGGCGGACGTTGACGGTCGCCATGAGGTCGTTGAGCGACATCGGCTCCACGGCGTCGGCGAGCAGCTCGACGATGCGCTCGGCCTGATCGCGCGGGGGGAACGCCGTCTCGATGAAGTAGTCCTGGATCTCGCGGTCCTCGATTCCGCAGAGCAGCACCGCCGGCGCGTGATCGAGCGCGCGCCCGGCGCGCCCCACCTGCTGGTAGTAGGCGATCGGGGATCCGGGGCTCTGGTAGTGGATCACGAAGCCGAGGTCGGGCTTGTCGAACCCCATGCCGAGCGCGCTCGTGGCGACGAGCGCCTTCAGCTCGTTCGCGAGCAGCGCTTGCTCGAGCCGCACCCGGTCGTCGTTCTCGGTGGCGCCGCTGTAGGCCTCTGCCTCGACGCCCTGCCGGCGCAGGAACGCGGCCACCCGCTCACCGTCGGCGATCGTCAGCACGTAGACGATGCCCGACCCCTCCAGCGTGGGAAGCGCCTCCGCCAACCACGCGAGGCGCTCGGCCTGGCTCGGTACGTCGGCGACGGCGAGCGCGAGGCTCTCTCGATCGAGTGAGCCTCGGAACGTCTGGAGGCGGTCGCCGAGCTGATCCGTTATGTCGGAGATCACGCGATCGTTCGCGGTCGCGGTGGTGCAGAGCACCGGCACGTCGGGCGGCAGCGCTTCGAGCACGCGCACGATGCGCCGGTAGTCCGGCCGGAAGTCGTGGCCCCAGTCGCTGATGCAGTGCGCCTCGTCGACCACGAGCAGGCCGACCGTGCGCGCGATCACGCTGAGCATGCGGTCGCGGAACCGCTCGTTCGCGAAGCGCTCGGGCGAGACGAGCAGCAGGTCGATCTCGTCGTTCACGAGGCGCTCGGCGATCGGCTCGAACTCCTCGGGGTTCGTGGAGTTGATCGACTCTGCGCGGACCCCGATGCGTCCGGCCATCTCGATCTGGTTGCGCATCAACGCGAGCAGGGGGGAGACGAGCAGCGTCGGACCGGCACCCTGCTCGCGTAGCAGCTTCGTCGCGATGAAGTAGACGGCCGACGTCCCCCCCCCGGTGCGCTGCACGAGCAGCACCCGCCCCCGGTCGCGCGCGACCGCGTCGATCGTCTCGAGCTGACCCGGCCGGAACGACGCGTCGGGGCCGAGCATGTGGTGTAGGTGATCGAGCGGCGTGGAGGTCGCGGTCATCCACGAACGGTACCCAGCCCCGCGGACATCGAGGTCGGACCCGTCAGTCGAGCAGGGCGTCGAAGGAGCGCAACGTATCGCTCAGGCGTTCCGCCAGCGTCGTCGCGAGCCACCGGTGCAGCGCCGCGGCCAGCTCCGGTTCCTCGGCCTCCAGTCGCTCGATCGACGTCTTGCTGAGGCGCAGGACCACGCTCGGCGTCTCGGCGAGCACGTCGGCCGTTCGCGGCACGCCTGTGTACATCGCGATCTCCCCGACCACGACGCCCGGACGGACTGCGCGCAGACGCAGGCGTGTGCCTTCTGGCGTCACCATCTCGACGCTCAGTCGTCCCGACTCCAGCACGAACACGTCGTCGGGTGGGTCGGCCTGCCGGATCAACGTGGTGCCCTCGGGGAGTGGCATGCGTTCGAGGTACGTGCTCAATCCCTGCGGGAGGCGGGCGAGGGCCTCGGCCCGCTCGGCCGCGCCCCCGGCCTGCCCTTCGGCCTCCCTGAGCAGGACGTCCTCGCATCGCTGGAGTCCACGATCGAGATCCGGCTCGAAGCGGACGACCCCCTCGGCGGCGACGACCCCACCGCGCTCCGGCCGACCCGCCACCTCCTGCGGTCCCCCGGTCAGCACCAGCTCGAACCCGTTCGCCTCGGCGAGCTGCGCGACCTTGCGGAACGACATGACCGCCGACGAATCCATGCCGGTCACGCTCCGCAGATCGATCAGCAGGAATCGCAGCCCTCCGGCTTCCACCCGCTTGCGGATGCGTTCGAGCAGGCCGCTCGATGTGCCGAAGAACACGAACCCGTGGACCCGCAGGATCTGCACGCGGTCACTGAGCGACCGAAGCGCCTCCCGCTCGCCGAGCGGACGGTCCACGTTGCTGCGGTACGTCTCGCCGAACTCCACCTCCGTCACCTGCTCGAGCCGGCTGTAGTTCACCGCGAACAGCACGACCGCGAGCACGAGGCCGACTGCGACCCCGGGCAGCAGGCCCCGGACGATGATCGTCGCGAGGATGATGAGCACGACCAGGTACTCGGTGATCGGCAGGGACCGTCGCTTGTCCCAGACCCACTCGACGATGAAGGCGAGCCCGACGAACACGAGCACGCCACCCACGATCAGGCGTGGGATCAGCTCGATCAGCGCCGCCCCGAAGATCACCGCGGACAGCGGCAGGAGCGCCGCCACCAAGCCGGCGAGCCGCGCGTTGACGCCCATCTGCTCCGCGAGCGCCGTCAGGCTCAACGCGTGGTACCCCGGGATGCCGCCGAACGCGCCCGAAGCGACGTTCACGATGCCGGCGTCGCGGAGCTCCCTGTTCGTGTCGAGGTCGGTGTGCCGGATCAGCTCGATGCCGCTCACGTTGAACAGACAGGCGATCACGGCGACGAAGATCGCGGTGGCGATGCCGGCGATCTGTCCGAGCACCGCCGACCAGTCGGCCTCCGTCAAGGCTTCCTGCACGGTGCCCGGTTCCCACAGCTCACCCGCGGGGAACGGTCCGAGGAGCCAGAGCCCCTCCTCCAGCTCCTCGATCGAGGAGCCCGTCACGACGACGCCGACCGCGAACAACGCGAGCCCGAGGCCGATCACCGCCGGGATCACGAGCGGCCGGTTCACGACCCTCGTCACGACGAGGAGCACGATGCCGAAGACGAGCGCGGGTATCCACCGGGTCAGGTCCTCCTGCCGCGTGAGGTCCTTGATCGTGCGCATGTACGGCTGCACGCTCGCCGCGACACCGATGCCGCCCTTGAAGAGCAGCCAGCCGGTGCCGGCGAGGAAGCCGCCCACGACCGGGTAGGGCACGTACCGCACGAGGTTGCCGAGACGGAACACGCCGAGCAGCGCGAACGTGATGCCCGTCGCGAGCGTCACGACCAGGGTGGCGGCGACAACGGTGAGGAAGGCACGGTCGAGGCTCCCGAACGCGTCGAGGGCCGTGGTGGTGGCGACGACCGCGAGCACCGCCGCTGCCGCGTCCTGCACACTGCCGACGACGCCGCGCTGTCCCGCTCGCCAGGCGAGGATCGCGAGCGTCACCGCCGCCGCGACGAGGTAGAGGCCGATGCCTCGGGACAGGTAGTAGGAAAGATACCCGCCGTACACGAGGGCGGCGAACGAGATCGCCAGGACGACCTCGACGGCCCCGATCACGAGACCGCCGGCGAGCGTGGCAAGCATCTCCACCGTTCGTCGTTCTTCGGCCACCGGCACCCCCGCCGCGGCGTGCGCACGCCTGCCGGAACGACCCTAACGCCGCCGGGGTCGGTTGCGCTAGAGGGCAAAGGGCGGGACTCACCAGGCGGCGAGGATCCTGTCGGCGGTCTGCTGCCACGTCCACTCGCGCCTGACGAACGCGCTCACGTCTCGGCGCAGCTCGTCTCGTTCCTCGGAAGGCAACGCCAGGATCCCATCGATGCTCGTCGCGAGCATGTCGACCGCGTCCTCGTCCGGATCGAACGAGAACATCCCCGGACGCCCGACCGCGGACTCGAGTGCCCCGGCTACCTCGGCGAGGCCGGAGTGTCGGGCGACGATCGGGAGGGCGCCCGCCGCGGCCGCCTCGGCGGCCACCATGCCGAACGCCTCGTGCAGGATCGACGGCACCACCATCACGTCCATCGCGGCGAGAGCATCGGGGGCGTACCGATGATCGAGCCGCCCGGTGAAGGTCACCGCTCGATGGGCGCCTTCGACCGCAGGGCGCGTGTCGCCGAGCGGCATGCCGCCGACATCGCGCAACCACCCGAGCGCCGCCCGGTCGTCCCGGCCAAGCGCGCTCACGAGGGCCGCCAGCCACTCCCGGTGAGAGCCGAAGCCGACGACCAGCATCTCGGTGTCGTGCGCCAACCCCCGATGCGCACAGAGTGCGAGCTCGACGCCCTTCTGCGGGATCAGCTTCCCCAGGTAGCCGACGATCGGCGTGTCGCCGTCGGCGAGCTCGCGCAGCCGTGCAGCCGCATCGGGCTCGGGCACGGCCTGGTCGTACGTTCCCGCGATCGCATCGAGCGCCGCCGCGTCCCTCCCCTCGAGCGCCCCCTCGACCAGCGCGTCGGTGACCGAGGGCCGGCCGCGGGCCGTGTCGGGGTCGCGTGCGAGCCGGCCGGCGACGTCGACCAGCGCCTCGACGCGAGGGCGAGGCCGGAAGGCGTCCACGTCGACCCCGGGCGCGACGACGCGACCGAGGTCGCGCATCTCTGGGACGAGGCCGGCACATCGCTCGAGCACCTCGCTGCCGGATCCGAGCACCGCCCGGGCGGCGCCGAGCCCCTCCCCGGCCAGATCGCGGTAGCGATCCTGCAAGCGGACCGCGTACTCGAGGTCACTGCCGTGGATCTTGGCCAAGTAGCGCCCGGCCCCCAGCGCCCGACGCCCGATCGCGGCTCCCGGGATCGCGTGGCCCGTCACGACGATCTCGCTGCCCTGCCACTCGGCAGCGGCCCGCAGCGCATCGACGTTCGCCCGCAGATAGCGCTCGAGCTCCTCGTCCGACAGGTCGGGGAACCGGCGCACGTCGTCGAACCCTTCGTAGCGGTCGACGACGAAGACCGGCAGCATCGCCCCGATCACCGGTCGCAGCAGTGCGCATCGCCCGACATCCGCGCCGGGGGTCGAGCCACGCTCCGTCAGCTCGCTCGGGCCGCCCCCGTCGATCAGGCCGTCGGCATCGATCCACGGGTGGCGCTCGGGGTGACGCTCCTGGCACAGGAGCACGACGTCGTGGCCGGCTGCCCGCCACGCTTCCGCGGTGCGGGCAGTGACGACGTTCGATCCGGAACCCTCGAGCAACCAGCCGTGCCAGATCAGGATGCGCACCCGCGCATGCTAGAGGCACTCCTCCCCAGGTTGGTCGAGACCACGACCGCCAGTCCCGCGACGGCCACGATCGAACCGGCGATGAACGTGCCGCTCCGGCCGAACGCGGCGGCGACGAAGCCGAGCGTCGCGGGGCCGAGGCCGAACCCGACGTCGAGGAACGCGCTCGTCGTGCCCATCACCGCGCCCCGTTCGTTCTCGGCGATCCCTTCCACGGCGAGCGCGAAGAGCGCCGGGGTGAACAGCGCGATGCCGACGCCGAGGATCGCCGCGCCGGCGACGAGTCCGGTGGGCGCCTGCCACATGCCGATCGTGGCCAGGCCGAACGCCGTCAGCACCAGGGAACTCCGGGTACAGCGCGCCGCGCCGAGCCGGTCGGGGATGCGCGCGCCGATGCTGCGGATCACCACGACGATGCCCGAGAAGAGTCCGAGCACCAGTCCCGCGCCGCTCATGCCGAGGTCGAGCGCGTACAGGGGCACGAACGTCAGGAACCCCGCCATGCCCCAGATCGTCGCGGCGAGCACGACGCCGGGCAGCAGCCCCGCCGGGTGGATCAGCCGGTGCCGCTCGAGGGCGCCGCTGTCGCTGGGCGTCATCGCGGGGAGCAGGAGTGCGAGCCCGACCGCGACCGCAGCGAGGCCGATCGCACCCATCCAGACCGCGTCGAAGCCGAGGGTCTCGATCGCTGCCTCGCTGATGAACGGTCCCGCTCCGAGGCCGATGTACAGCGCGAGCGAGGCGAAGCTGAACGCCTCGCCGCGGCGCTCCGGGGGGGCCAGATCCACGTTCGCGGCGAGCGCGGCGACGAAGAACAGCGCCTCGCCGGCCCCGGTCAGCAGCCGCATGGCCACCAGCACCTCGACCGACGTCGCGAAGAAGTAGCCGGCGACCGACACGGCGAACAAGGACGCGCCGGCCACCATCAGCAGGCGTCGCCCTCGGCGATCGGCGACCCCACCGGCCCACGGACGCAGGAAGAAGGCCGACAGGCTGAACGCGCCGACTACCAGCCCGACCGCGATGTTGCCGCTGCCGAGGGGCCCCTCGACGTAACGGGGCAGAGCCGGCAACAGCATGCCGTCGGCCGTGAAGTAGGCGAGTTCGGCCAACGCCACGATGACGAAGGAGCGCGTGAACAGGGTTGGGCGGGCCGCCGCCGTGGTTGTCTCGCTCGACGCGGCGCTCACGGTCTGTGCCATCTCGGGACCTCCTCGTGGCTTCCGTGTCCCGAGGGTCAGGCACGCACGCACGCCGGCGCATCGGTAGGACTGCCCATCTTGGCTCGAAGGGGTCCGGGTGCCATGCTGGGTCGACGTGCCGGACGCGCTCCGTCTCGCGGACCTGCTCGCGGCCCTCTCCCTCACGACGGACCTGGCGATGGGCCAGCCGCCGGAGAAGGCGGTCCGCGCATGCGTGCTGGCGACCGCGATGGCCCGGCACCTCGACGCGTCCGACGCCGACGTCGCATGCGTCTACTACACGACGTTGCTGAAGCACCTCGGCTGCACGGCCACGTCACACGAGGAAACCAGGCTCTTCGGCGACGACCTCGCCATGCGTCCGCTGGCCGAGCGGACCGACGACGCCGACCCGCGGGAACTGCTCGCGTTCCTGAGTGCGGTCGGCCGCGGCACCGGACTGCGGCGGACGGGCCACGTGGTCCGCACCGCCACGGGTCGGGCCGAGACGATGGCGATCTTCCAGGCGATCTGCGAGGTGGCGACCCAGATGTCCGAGCGGCTGCACCTCGGCGAGGACGTCACGCAGGCCCTGTACCAAACGATCGAGCGCTGGGACGGCAAGGGCGCACCACAGGGGCTCGCCGGCGAGGACATCGCCTTCGCGGCCCGCGTCGCCGAGCCTGCGACCCAGGCTGTCATCTTCCATCGGCTCGGGGGGGTCGACGGGGCGCTCGCCATGATGGATCGTCGCTCGGGCGGCATGTTCGACCCGGCGGCGGTCGAGGCCTTCCGGGCGATCGGCCCGAAGATGCTGGAGCGTCTCGACGACGAGGATCCGTGGACGGCGGTGCTCGACGCCGAGCCGACGCCCGTGCGCACGGTGGAAGCCGGCCGGCTCGAACACGTGGCCGAGGCGTTCGCCGACATGGTCGACCTCAGGTCCACGGTCACCCTGGGGCATTCCTCGGGAGTCGCGGGCCTCGCCGCGAGCGCGGCCGAACGCCTCGGATTGCCCGATCCCGGCTCGGTGCGCCTCGCAGGGCTGTTGCACGATCTCGGTCGTACCGCGGTCGGCGCCGTCGTCTGGGAGAAGCGTGGTCCGCTGAGCACGACCGAGTGGGAGCGTGTCCGGCTGCACCCCTACCACACCGAACGCATCCTGATGCGCTCGAGCTCGCTCGAGCCGCTCGCTCGCCCGGCCTCGATGCACCACGAGCGGCTGGACGGCTCGGGCTACCATCGCGGGGCCACGGCCGCGGACACGCCCCCGGCCGCCCGGGTGATCGCGGTCGCCGACGCGTTCCAGGCGATGACGCAGCCGCGCCCCTATCGCGCGGCCTTGGATCCCGAACGGGCCGCCGACGTCGTGTCTTCGCAGCTGCTGGAGGGCCGTTTCGACTCCGAATGCGTGGAGGCGGTGCTCGCCGCGGCCGGACGCTCACGCCCGGTGAGGCAGCACACCTGGCCGGCGGGATTGTCGGATCGCGAGGTCGAGGTGCTGCGACTGGTGGCGCGTGGCGAGTCCAACCGAGGGGTCGCCCAGGCGCTCGTGATCTCGCCGCGCACGGCCGAGCACCACGTGCAGCACATCTACGGGAAGATCGGCGTCTCGACGCGGGCAGCCGCGGCGATGTTCGCGATGCAGCACGGCCTGCTCTGGGACTGACGGATCCCTCATCGAGAGCACGTCCTCACCTGACTCCCGCTGGGTAAGCTCCGCGAGGGGAGCGATGCCCGTGGACTACGTGGTGCCGGCCGATCTCGCCGCCGCCCTCGAGATGCGGGGCGCGGGCTACACGGTGCTGGCCGGAGGGACCGACCTGTACCCGCAGCACGTCGGACGGCCCATGCCTGAGCGTGTGGTCGACATCGGCGGGCTCACCGACCTGCGAGGCATCGTCGAGACGCCCGGCGGCGTCCGCCTCGGTGCCCTCACGCGCTGGGCCGACGTGGCCGCCGCCGCGCTGCCACCGGCGTTCGACGGCCTCCGGGCCGCCGCGCGCGAGGTCGGCGCCGTCCAGGTGCAACAGGCGGGCACGATCGGCGGCAACCTGTGCAACGCCTCGCCGGCCGCCGACGGCGTCCCCGCGCTGCTCACCCTCGACGCGTCGGTGGACCTGACCTCGGCGAGCGGCACCCGATCGCTCGCGCTCGAGTCGTTCCTCACCGGCTATCGGCAGACGGCGCTCGGCCCCGACGAGCTGCTGACCGCCGTGGTCGTCCCCCGCGTGGCCGACGGCGCGCGTTCGGCCTTTTTCAAGCTGGGCCTGCGGCGCTACCTCGTGATCTCGGTCGTGATGGTGTCGGCCGTCGTCCTCCCCGACGCGAACGGCGCCATCGCCGAGGCCCGGGTGGCCGTGGGGGCGTGCTCGCCGGTGGCGCAGCGGCTGCGGTCGCTCGAGTCGGAGCTCGTGGGCCGGGCGCCGGCCGACGTCGACATGGCGACGGTCGTCCGGCACGTCGAGGCCCTCGACCCGATCGACGACGTCCGCGCGCCGGCCGACTACCGGCGGGCGGCAGCCTCGGTGCTCGTGCGTCGCGTGATCGCGAGCTGTGGAGACGACCGGTGAGCGGGTCCACCACGTTCACCGTGAACGCATCCTCGGTGACGCTCGAGCGGTCCGCGCGCCGCCTGAGCGAGGCGCTGCGTGACGACCTCGGACTCACGGCGACGAAGGTGGGGTGCGATGCCGGCGACTGCGGCGCGTGCACGGTGCTCGTCGACGGCGCTCCGGTCGCCGCCTGCATGACGTCGGTGGGAAGCCTCGAGGGTCGGCACGTCGACACCCTCGAGGGGCTCGACGCGAGCGGCGAGATCGAGGTCCTCCAGTGGGCGTTCCACGCCCACGGCGGCGCGCAGTGCGGCATCTGCACGCCGGGGATGCTGGTCGCGTCGGCGGCACTGCTGCGGGCGACGCCGAGCCCCTCCGAGTCGCAGGTGATGGACGCCCTCGGGGGTGTGCTCTGCCGGTGCACCGGCTACCGGAAGATCGTCGCGGCCGTGATCGGTGCCCGGGTGGACGAGCCTTCCGAGGCGCCGTCCCCTCCGGTCGGCAAGGCCGTGGGGCAGCGTGTGTGGCGGGTCGACGGCGACCGCAAGGTGCGCGGCATCGACATCTTCGGCGCCGACGAGGCGCCCGACGGGGCACTCGCGATCCGCGTCGTGCGCTCGCCCTACCATCGGGCGAGCTTCACCCTCGGCGACCTGGCGGCCTACGCCGACGCCACGCCGGGCGTCGAGGCGGTGCTGACCGCGGCCGACATCGACGGCCGCAACCGGTTCGGCGTGATCCCGGCGACCGCGGACCAGCCGGTGTTCGCCGAGGGCGCGGTGCGGTTCCGCGGCGAAGCGGTCGCGATGGTCGTCGGCGAGCCGGCGGCGATGGCGGCCCAGGATCTCTCGTCGTTCCCGGTCACCTGGCACGAGCTGCCGCCCCTGCTGTCGATCGACGACGCGCAGGCTTCCGACGCGCCGAGGATGCACGACGAGCGCGACCGGAACGTGCTCGTGCGCGGCAACGTGCGTCGCGGCGACGTCGACGCCGCGCTCGCGTCGGCGGACGTCGAGGTCGAGGGCGTGTTCGAGACCGTCTTCATCGAGCACGCCTACATCGAGCCCGAGGCCGGGTACGCCGAGCGCGTCGGGGACCGGGTCGAGGTGCAGGCGACGACGCAATCCCCGCACATGGACCGTGCCGAGCTCGAGGCGATCCTCGGGCTCCCCGACGGCGCGGTGCGGATCAAGCCCACCGCGGTCGGCGGCGGGTTCGGCAGCAAGCTCGACCTCTCGGTGCAGCCGTTCCTCGCGCTCGCCGCGTGGAAGCTGGGCCGTCCGGTGCGGCTCGCCTACACCCGCCCCGAGTCGATGATGTCGACCACGAAGCGGCATCCCTCGCGGCTGCGCGTTCGCGTCGGCGCGACGCGCGACGGACGCCTGAGGGCGCTGGACTTCACGGGCGAGTTCGACACCGGCGCGTACGCGTCGTGGGGGCCGACCGTCGCCAACCGCGTGCCGGTGCACGCCGGCGGCCCCTACGTCTACGACGCGTATCGTGCGCGGACCGTCGCCGTGCACACGAACGGGCCGCCGGCGGGCGCGTTCCGCGGGTTCGGCGTGCCACAGTCGACCGTCGCCCAGGAGTGCCTGTTCGACGAGCTCGCCGATGCGCTCGGCATCGATCGACTCGAGTTCCGGTACCGCAACGCGCTCACCGAAGGGGTGCCGACGGTCACCGGTCAGGTCTTCGCGTCGGGCGTCGGCTACCGAGAGTGCCTCGAGGCCCTGCGGCCGCACCGGGAACGGGCCGTCGCGGAGGCGACCGAGGCGAATGCCTCGCCATCGTCGGCCCGGCGCGGCGTCGGGCTCGCCGGCATGTGGTACGGCTGCGGGAACACGGCGCTCGCGAACCCCTCGACGATCAAGGTCGGGCTCCGTAGCGACGGGCGCGTAGCGCTCTTCCAGGGTGCGATCGACATGGGGCAGGGCGCCAACACGGTCATGACGCAGATCTGCGCCGACGCGCTCGGCATCGATATCTCGAGCATCGTCACGCTCGGCGCCGACACCGATTCGACGCCCGACGCGGGGAAGAGCTCCGCGTCGAGGCAGACGTTCGTGTCGGGGAACGCGACGTTCATGGCGGCGACGGCGCTCCGGGAGCGACTGCTGGTGCTCGCGGGCGCCACCGACGAGGCCCACCTCGAGCTCGACGGTCCCCGCCTGGTCGTGCACGATCGCGGGGCGATGACGACCATGGATCTCGCCTCGCTCGACGCCGACGCCGACGGTCTGGTGGCGGTCGCGAGCGAGACCTACGACCCGCCGACCACGGTCCTCGACGCCGACGGCCAGGGCGACCCCTACGCGCAGTTCGGGTACGGCGCGCACCTCGCCGAGCTCGACGTCGACCTCGAGCTCGGCACGGTGCATCTGCGCCGCATCACGGCGGCCCACGACGTCGGGCGGGCGGTGAACCCGACGCTCGTCGAGGGCCAGATCGAGGGCGGCATCGCCCAGGGCGTCGGCATGGCGCTGATGGAGGAGTACGTTCCCGGCGGGAACGAGAACCTGCACGACTACTTGATCCCCACGATCGGCGACGTGCCCGAGGTCATGAGCATCCTCGTGGAGTCCGGCGACCCTGCCGGGCCGTACGGCGCGAAGGGCATCGGCGAGCACACGCTGATCCCGACCGCCCCCGCGATCCTCAACGCGATCCGTGACGCGGTGGGCGCGGGGGTGCGTCGGCTGCCGGCGACGCCAGATCGCGTGCTCGCCGCGATCGCGCAGGGAGGCGTCTCGCGATGACCGCCGAGCCGGCCCACGACACCGTCGTCTGTGACGCCTGCCCGATCCGGTGCGTGATCAAGCCCGGGCGCGCCGGCTCGTGCGATCGCTACGGCAACGTCGACGGGGTGCTCGCGCGGCTCGACCCGCTGCTGGTGCTCGAGCGCACGCAGGAACGGGGCGGCGCCCTGGTGCCGTTCGCCGCCCGCGAGTCCGACTGGGACGGCGAGCTCGTCGAGACCGGCGACGTGGTCGTGACCGGCGCCGGATCGGGCACGACGTATCCCGACTACAAGCCGGCGCCGTTCATCGTGTCGTCGAGCGTCGCAGGGGTCGACACGGTGACGGTCGTGACCGAGGCGATCTTCAGCTACTGCGGCGTCGACGTGAAGATCGACACCGATCGCCACGTGGGTGCCGAGCGCCGGCTCGTGCGTGCTCGCGGGGAGGCCGTCGGCCACGTCACGACCGGTCAGTACGGGTCGCAGATGCTCTCGCTCGGCGGCGTGAACCACCTCACCGGTGGCACCAAACGCGAGGGCATGGCGACGATGCAGACGCTGCTCGCGCTCTGCAGCCGCGAGCCGGTCGAGCTCTCGGTCGACGAAGGGTCCGACCTCGTGCTGCGGGCAGGTGAGCCGCCGGTCATCAACGGCGTCGTGGAGGAACGCATGCGGGTGGGGTGCGGCTCGGCGACGATCGGCATGTTCGCGCAGCAGTGGTACGAGCACGTCGACGAGGTGGTGGTCCTCGACGACCACATCACCGGCGTGCTCTCCGAGCACCAGGCGGGGCGCTACCTCGACATCCCCGCGACCGGCATCACGGTCAAGGGACGCCGGTCGACGCCCGGCCGCTACTTCAACGTGGCCAAGCCCGGCACCGGGTGGGGCGGCACCGACATCGAGGATCCGCTCACGATCCTCGACGAGTTCGACCCCGAGGTGGCCCGGCCGGGCCTCACGGTGCTGATGATCGGGACGACGGGCGAGCACCACGCGTACTTCGTGCTCGACGACGAGTTGCGGCCCGTGCCGGCGCCGCTCCCGGACGATCTGCGCCGGTCGGTCGAGCGCATCACGGAGAACTGCGAACCGGCTCTGACGTCCGTCTTGTTCATCGCGGGTGCAGGCGGCTCGCTGCGGGCCGGCGCCACGGAGAACCCCGTGGCTCTTACCCGCGCGGTTCGTCAGACGATCACGAGGGTCACGTGCGGGGGGGCGCCCGTCTACGTCTGGCCGGGGGGCGGCATCACGTTCATGGTCGACGTGACGCTCGTGCCGCCGGGCGCGTTCGGCTACGTGCCCACGCCCGCGGTGGTCGCCCCGCTCGAGTTCACGATGCGCCGCGACGCCTACGCGGCGCTCGGCGGACACATGGACGCGATCGTCACCCTGGACGACGTGCTCGCGCGACCGGACGTGCGTCGCGCATGAGCGGGCCGGTCGCGGCGACGACGCCCGACGGGTCGCGCCTGCACCTGCAGCACGGCCCGATCGACCTGATCGTCGAGGCGTGGGGTCCACCGGTCGAGGTGGCCGACGCCTACCGGCGCGCCTGGGAGCGGTTCCAGCCGCTGCTTGACGAGCTGGTCGCCGAGCTGCCCACCCTGCGCCGACCGCTCGGCGAGGGCGAGGCGCTCACAGGCCGGGTGGCGAGGCGCATGGCCGCGGCCGTTCGCCCGTTCGGCGATCGGTTCATCACGCCGATGGCGGCCGTCGCGGGGGCCGTCGCCGACGAGATCTGCGCGGTGATGGTGAGCGGCGGCGAGCTGCGCCGCGCCTTCGTGAACGACGGCGGCGACATCGCCCTGTTCCTGACGCCCGGCGAGACCCTCGACGTGGGGCTCGTGCCGGTGCCGGACCGGCCGGCGCTGCTGGGCAAGGCCACGGTGCGCCACGACGATCCCGTGCGCGGGGTCGCGACGAGCGGGCGTCACGGCCGGAGCTTCTCGCTCGGCATCGCCGACGCCGTGACGGTCCTGGCCGACACCGCGGCCCGGGCCGACGCCGCCGCGACCCTGATCGCCAACGCGGTCGATCTGCCCGGGCACCGGTCGATCCGGCGCGTGCCCGCGAACGAGCTGGAACCGGACACCGACCTCGGCTCGACCATGGTGACGGCGGAGGTGGGCGCGCTCACCGACGCCGAAGTCGCCCGCGCCCTGCGCGCGGGCGGCACCGAGGCCGAGCGGATGCGGGCCGGGGGCTTGATCGCCGCCGCGGTGCTCTGCCTCGGCGACCGGGTCGCGACCGTCGCGACCCCCGTGCTAGCGTCCGCCGTCGGGGGGTGATGGCGACGGACATCCGGAAGGTCGTCTCGATCGTCGAGGACGTGCGGCGCGAGGTCGGGCAGGCGGTCGACCCGCCGATCCGCCGGGTCGTCACCGCCGCCGTGCTGCAGAACCCGTTCGCCGGCCGCTACGTCGAGGACCTCGGAGAGATGATTGCCGACAGCGTCGAGCTCTCGCGGCTGCTCTCCGTCACCGCGGTCGAGCAGCTCGCCGGCCGTCCGGTGCACAGCTACGGGAAGGGCGGCATCGCGGGCATGAAGGGTGAGCTCGAGCACGTGGCCGCCTTCCTGCACCCGGAGTTCGGGGCGCCGCTGCGTGACGCGTGCGGCGGGGGGAAGGCGATCATCCCGTCGTCGAAGAAGCGGGGAGGTCCCGGGGTCACGCTCGACGTGCCGCTCCACTACAAGGACGCGGCGTTCGTGCGCAGCCACTTCGACGCCGTCGAGCTGCGCATCGTCGATGCGCCGGCCGACGACGAGCTGGTGATCGCCGTCGCCGTCACCGACGGAGGACGCCCGCTGCCGCGGGTCGGAGGGCTGCAGGTCTCGGAGATCGCGGGGGAAGACGGCCTGCGGTGAGCGACCTGGTGATCCGCAACGCCGGCACGATCGTGAGCGGCGACGTGGCGGCCCCGATCGCCGAGGGCGACACGGTCGTCGTGCGCGGCGGCGTGATCGAGTTCGTCGGCGCCGAGGCCGGCGCCGACCCCTCGGGCATCTCGACGGTGATCGACGCCGCCGGCGCGACCGTCACCCCGGGCCTCTGCGACGATCACACGCACCCGGTGCTCGGCGACTTCACGCCGCGACAGACCCAGGTCGGGTTCATCGACTCCTACCTGCACGGCGGCACGACGACGATGATCTCGGCCGGGGAGCCGCACACGCCAGGGCGTCCGACCGATCCGGCGAGCGTGAAGGCCCTCGCGATCCTCGCCCACAACGCGTTCGCGAAGCTCCGGCCCTCGGGGGTGAAGGTGCACGCGGGGGCCGTGCTGCTGGAACCGGGACTGACCGAGGACGACTTCGCGGAGATGGCCGCCGCCGGCGTCGACCTCGTCGGCGAGATCGGCATCTCGGGCGTGAAGGATCCCGACGAGGCCGCCCGGATGACCCGCTGGGCGCAGGCGCACGGCATGCGCGTCATGGTGCACACCGGCGGCGCGTCGATCCCCGGCAGCGGCATCGTCGGTGCCGACTTCGTGGTGGCGGTGCAGCCCGACGTGGCCGGCCACGTGAACGGAGGACCCACCGCCTTGCCGCTCGACCACGTCGAACGCATCCTGGCGGAGACCTCGTCGCGGGTCGAGGTGGTTCACAACGGGAACGTGAAGGCCGCCGGGGAGGCCGCGGCCCTCGTCGCGAGCCGGTCGGAGCTCGACCGCCTCGTGATCGGCACCGACAGCCCCGCTGGATCCGGCGTGCAGCCGCTCGGCATGCTCAGGGCGATCTCGTGGGTGGCCTCGCTCGGCGGGGTGGAGCCGGCGGTGGCGGTCGCCGCCGCCACGGGGAACGTCGCATCCCTGCACGGCCTCGACACCGGCGTCGTCGCGGCGGGTCGGGAGGCCGACCTGCTCGTGATGGACGCCCCGCTCGGCTCGCAGGCCGACGACGCGCTCGACGCCCTCGGGATCGGGGACACGCCCGCAGTCGTCACGTCGGTCATCGACGGGGTCCCGCGCTTCACGAAGAGCCGCAACACACCGCCGGCGATGCGACCGGTGGTGTTCACGAGCTAGATCGGAAGAGGAGGCAGCGATGGATGTCGCACCGGCGATCGACGGCACGTTCGAACGGGGCGACGAGGCCCGGTTCACCGGCGAGGTGTGGATCCGATCGGCGCTCGGCGACGGGGCCGGCACGACCGTCGGAGTCGTGCACTTCGCACCCGATGCCCGCACGCGCTGGCACCGCCACCCCGCCGGGCAGTTCCTCTACGCGATCAGCGGACGCGGCCGCGTGCGCACGCGCGGCGAGGCGGGCCACGCGCTCGAACCGGGCGACGTGATCCACGTCGGTCCCGACGAGTGGCACTTCCACGGGGGATCGCGCACGGCGCCGATGGTGCACGTGGCGGTGACCGCCGGCGCGGTCGAGTGGGGCGAGCCCGTGACCGACGAGGAGTTCGACGAGGGGTTCTGATCCGTCGGCCTATCCTCTGGGCATGTCCACTTCTGTGCTCGTCCTCGGGGCCGGCTTCGGTGGCCTGGAACTGTCCACTCGGCTGTCGGAGGAGCTCGGCGACCAGGTCGACGTCACCCTGATCGACCGGGCCGACGCGTTCGTCTTCGGCTTCTCCAAGCTCGACGTGATGTTCGGTACCCGCGCTCCGGACGCGGTCCGTCTCCGGTACGGGGACATCACCACGCCGCGCGTGCGATTCCGGCAGGAGACCGTCACCGCGATCGACCCCGAGGCCCGTCGGATCGTGACCGACCTCGACACCTATGAGGCCGACGTGGTGGTGGTGGCGCTCGGCGCCGACTACGACCTCCCGGCCACACCGGGACTCACCGAAGCCGGGAACGAGTTCTACTCGTTCACGGGAGCCGAGGCTCTGCGCGAGGTGCTCCCGTCGTTCCGGTCGGGCACGGCGATCGTGGGCGTCTGCGGACCCTCGTTCAAATGCCCGCCGGCGCCGAGTGAGGCGGCGCTGCTTCTCGACGAGTACGCACGCGAGCGCGGAGTCCGCCACGACGTCCGGATCCAGGTCGTGATGCCGTTCGGCAGGCCGATCCCACCCGCGCCCGAGACCTCGGAGGCGATCCTCGCGAGGTTCGCCGAGCGCGGCATCGAGTTCGTGCCCGACCGGAAGGTCGCATCGCTCGACCAGGCCACGCACGAGGCCGTGCTCGACGACGGCACGCGCCTGCCCTACGACCTCTTCCTCGGCGTCCCGGTGCACCGGGCGCCCGCGGTGGTCGAGGCGTCGGGCATGACGGAGGACGGCTGGATCCCCGTGGACAAGGGAACGCTCGCGACCCGCTTCCCCGGCGTGTACGCGGTGGGCGATGTGACGAGCGTGGGCACGCCCAGGGCCGGCGTCTTCGCCGAGCGCGCGGCCCGCGTGGTTGCCGACCAGCTGATCGCACGCATCCGCGGGTGGGACGAGCCCGCCGGCTTCGACGGCACCGGCGCGTGCTGGATCGAGTTCGGTGACGACGAGGTCGCCCGCATCGACGTCGACTTCTTCTCGACGCCGGGCCACCCGATCACGGCGTTCACCGCTCCGACCGCGGCGACAGCCGCCGAGAAGGCGGCGTTCGGTGCCGACCGACGAGCGCGCTGGTTCGGCGCCTGACGCTTCGGCCCTCGGCGTCAAGCGAGTGGGTCGACGTCATTGCCATAACGCGAGGCCTGCGGCACGATGTGCGGTACGAGAGGAAGGAGGTGGTCCAGCTTGCATGAACAGCTCGAGACCCTCGAGGTGACTGGCTGCTGAGCCGTCCCTCGCGGGCCGGGATCACCTCCCGCCCGCATGCCGGGCGACCGGCAAATCCACACCAGCTCACCGACCCTTCGGGTTCCGGCCTGGTCGACCGGACGAAGCCTCGTCAGAGGCGGGGAGCGCTCGAGGGGAAGCAGCGACGGAACGGGCCGGGACCTCAGGGTCCCGGCCCTTCTGCGTCTCCCTGCGACGCGGCGTAGGCGATCGTCGTGAAGTCGTCGTGGCGCCACAGGTCGGTGTAGCCGCCGACGAAGACCCGCTCGGCCGCCGCGGACGGCGCTCTCCCGTTCCGGCCGGGTGGCTATGGGTTCCGTCCGGCGACTCGGCAAGGACCTCCGTGTTCCGTCGCAGGTACCACTCCGGAGGTCCCTGCCGAGTTGCGGAGGCAAGGTGCGACCCCGAGCCGCATCACGTGATACCGATGTCGCAGGGCATCAGCTGAGAGGAGGCCCGCAGCATGCGCATCGGCCGCTGGGACATCCGCCCCCTCGGAGGGGGGCTGGGCTGCCTCACGATGATCGTGATCTCGGTCGTCGCCTCGATCCTGCTGACCGCGCTGCTCAACGTCTGCGTGTCGCCGGGGAATTGACGATCCCGCCCCCGACCCGCGGCTGCGAGCCGAGTTCGCCGACGCGTACCCTCCGTGCGTGAACCGGCTGCTCGCGCACCTCGGTCCGCCGCTCCGCGCCCTCAGGGGCGTGCTCGGGAACAGGCCCATCACCCGCATGGAGCTGGCGTTCCTGTTGTTCAACGTCGCGGAACCCGCGATGTGGGTGGCGATCCTCGTCTACGCGTTCGATCGTGGGGGCACGCGGGCAGCCGGGTTCGTCACGATCTTGCTGATGGTGCCCGCCGGCATCCTCGCCCCGCTGGTGGCCTCGCTCGGCGATCGGTTCCCGAAGGAGCGGGTCGTGCGGTTCGGGTACCTCGCCCAGGCGGTCACGACCGCCGCGGTCGGCATCGCGATCGCCACCGACGCCGCCGCTGTTCTCGTGTACGGGCTCGCAACGCTCGCGGCGATCACGTACACGACCGGCCGGCCGAACCACCACGCGCTGCTGCCTGGGCTCGCCCGCACGCCTGAGGAGCTCGCCGCCGCCAACTCCGTCTCGTCGCTGATGGAAGGCGTCGGGGGCACGATCGGATCGATCGCCTCCACAGTGATGCTCGCGGTCTCGGGCGCCGGCGCCGTGTACGGGCTCGCCGCCCTCTCGCTCTTCCTCGCGGTCGTGACCACGCTCGGGGTGCACGCCCCAACTGATGCACGTGCTCGAGAGGCGTTCCGGCCCTGGTCCCTGCTCACCGACGCGTGGCACGGCCTCACGACGGTGGTGCGGTCGCCCGACGCGCGACCGCCCGTTGCGATCACCGCGGTGCTCACCGCGACGGTGGGGGCGGTCGGTGTGCTCACGGTGCCGCTCGCGCTCGAGGAGCTCGCGCTCGGCGATCCGGGCGTGGGCTACGTGACGACGATGATCAGCGTCGGGCTCCTCGTGGGCGCCGCCGCATCGGTCGTGCTCGCGGCCCGGCGGCGTCTCGCATTGGCGATCGTGCTTTCGGCCGCGTGGTTCACGGTGAGCGCGGTGCTCTACGGCGTGACGGCCACGGTGCTCGTCGTCACGATCGCCTCGATCGTGTACGGATCGGCGATCACGCTGATGGACGTTCTCTGCCGCACGCTGTTGCAGCGCACCGTGCGCGGCGACGTGCTCACACGCGTGTTCGGCGCGGTCGAGGCGCTCTGGCTCCTCGGGTACGGTGCGGGTGCCGCGGCCGCACCCCTGCTCGAGCGATGGCTCGGGCTCGGGCCTGCATTCGCCGCCTGCGGCGGAGTGATGCTCGTGGCCGCGCTCGCGACACTCCCCGGGCTGCGTCGCATCGACGAGCGCACCGTGGTGCCCGAGCGCCAGCTGGCGCTGCTGCGCCGGATCCCGATGTTCGCGCCGCTGCCACCGCTGGATCTCGAGCGCATCGCCCGGCAGCTCGACCTGATCAGGGTGCCCTCGGGAACCGAGGTGATCCGCCAGGGCGACATCGGGGACCGCTTCTACGCGGTCGATGCCGGGTCGTTCGAGATCGTCCGCGACGGCGAGGCGATCGCCACCGCCGTCGAGGGCGACTACTTCGGCGAGATCGCGCTGCTGCACGACGTGCCGCGCACCGCCACCGTGCGCGCCACGAGCGACGGCGCCGTGTGGGCTCTGGACCAGGAGGAGTTCCTCGCCACGGTGACCGGGCTTCCCCAGGCCGCGAGCGCCGCACACGCGATCTCTGAGGAACGCCGCCGCACCCGACCGAAGGCCTGATCCGGCCGCCGGGGGCACGCTGCCCCCTCGCGGAACGTCCGGCCGATGGAGGTCCGAAGGCCCTAGGTGCCGCACCCCGCGCCCTGCCACCGTGAGGGTGAGGGTCTTCGACCGCCCTCGAGCGGAAGGGGGGAACGTCGTGAAGATCGAGTACATGCACGCTTCGAAGTACGGCAACGGGGCCACGGCCGCCGAGGGATTCAAGGAGCGCATGACGACCCGGGGCGCGACGGTCGATGTCCATCACATCGCAGACGTGAATCCGAAGGAACTCTCACCGGCCGACCTGTACGTGTTCAGCTCGCCCGGCCGTATGGGCAAGCCGATCCGCTCGATGCGCCGCTTCCTGAAGGACCTGCGCCTGCCCTCCGGCGCGAGGTATGCGCTTCTCACCACCGAGATGGCGCCGCAACCCGACAAGAAGACCGGCCGCATGCCCACCGAGGAGGAGATCTGCACGTACCAACGGGTCCGGCCGATCATGCACGAGCTGCTGCAGCGCAAGGGCCTGGTCTCGGTGGGCGAGGACAGGGTTTACGTGACCGACATCAAGGGACCGCTGGAGGAAGGATGGCAGCAGAAGGTCGAGGCGTTCGCGGACCGGCTGACCGTCGCCGATCGAGCGTGACGCTCAAGGAACTCGTCGGCAGCGGCGACAAGATCATACTGGCGACGATGCCGGTCGTGATCGTCGGTGTGATCCTGA
This sequence comes from Actinomycetota bacterium, assembly GCA_035697485.1. Lineage (NCBI taxonomy): Bacteria > Bacillati > Actinomycetota > Actinomycetota bacterium. Next base: position 40,003 of record DASSCU010000024.1, on the reverse strand, counting down.
ACATCGCGTTCCCGTCGATCTTCGAAGTCGGCGGCCCGTCCGATGCGCTGAGGACGGTCTCGATCGCGGTGCTCATCCCCGGCGTCGCGATCTGGCTGTGGTCGGCGATGCTGATCCTGACCAAGGTGCCCCGAGGCGAGCTGATCACGACGGGGCCGTTCGCATGGGTGAAGCACCCGATCTACACGAGCGTGGCGCTCCTCGTGATCCCGTGGGCCGGCTTCCTGCTGAACACGTGGCTGGGGGCGGCCATCGGCATCGTGCTGTACGTCGCGTGCCGACGGTACGCCCCCGAGGAAGAGGCGCAGCTGGCGGAGGCCTTCGGCGCCGACTGGGATGCGTACCGTGCCGGCGTGAAGATCCCCTGGCTCTAGACGCCGGGTCGGCGCATGAACTCCCACGTCCCGCCGATGTGGTCGAACCCGAGACGTTCGTACAGGGACTTCGGCCAGTCGTCCTCTTCCGCGCCGATGAAGATCCGCTCCGCGCCCGCTCGTCTCGCCGCCTCGGCCGCCGCGAGCACGACGGCCCGTGCCACCCCTCGCCCCCGGTACTCCTGCAGGGTGTCGACGAATTCGACGAGCGCGCCGGGGCCGATCAGGTACAGCTCGCACTGCCCGGCCGGGCTTCCGTCGATCCGAGCGACGAAGCGTCGTGTGCCGAGGATGCGATCCCACGCCGCGTGTTGTTCGACGAACCGGGCCGCGGTCTCGGGTGCCGACGGCAGTTCCCTCCGATAGATCTCTTCGGTGAGCGGCAGGACGGCGTCGAACGAACACTCCTCGACCTCGAGGCCCGCGGGACGATCCGGCGGCCTTCGAAGGACCATGCCGACGATGCGCCCGGGCTCGTACCCCGCGTCGCGGAACGTCGGGGCCAGGTGTCGAGCCCCGTCATCCAGGACCTTCACGAAGCGATGGAGCGATCCTGACCGACCCAGGATGTCGTCCGCCATCCCGATCAGTTCGTCGCCCGAGATGCCGCCTGCGTCATCGACGACGAGCAGGTTGGAGACGAACCGCTCCGGATAGGCGTCGTCGAAGTACGCGGTGCCCGCGTCGAACGGCTCCACGCGGGTGCTGATGAGCGAGAGCCGGCGTGTCTCGAGCGCGAGGAAGCGATCGAGATCGTCCATGCGCGAACGCGACCGGTGGCCGATGCGCTGCGTCGAGGGTGCACGGTTCGAGCGCGGTTCCCGGGCGAGGCATACGCTCGATGCATGCCGACCTGCATGGCGTGCGGGAACCGGAACCCTGAGCACTCGAAGTTCTGCAACGGGTGTGGCTCCCGGCTCGCCGAACCCCTTGCGTCCGCCGAAGAGCGGAAGGTCGTGACGGTCCTGTTCTGCGACCTGGTCGGCTTCACGTCGCGCTCGGAGCTCGCCGACCCCGAGGACGTCCGCGCGATCGTGCGGCCCTACTACGAGGTGCTCCGCAAGGACATCGAGTCGTACGGAGGGACCGTCGAGAAGTTCATCGGGGACGCCGTCATGGCGGTGTTCGGTGCGCCGAGCTCTCACGACGACGATCCGGAGCGAGCGGTCCACGCGGGGCTACGGATCCTCGAGGCGATCGAGCAACTCAACCGAGACCGGGGAACGGACCTCTCGGTTCGGGTCGGGATCAATACGGGCGAGGTCGTGGTCGCGCTCGAAGCCCGCCCGGAGCGAGGGGAGGGCATCGTCACGGGCGACGTCGTGAACACCGCCGCTCGTCTGCAAACCGGAGCGCCCATCGGCGGCATCGCGGTCGGCGAGACCACCTATCTGTCGACGAGCGACGTCTTCGACTACGAGCCGCTCGAGGCGATCGCGGCCAAGAACAAGGCCCGACGCGTGCCGGCCTGGAGGGCGCTCGCCGCTCGTGCTCGGTTCGGAACCGACATCACGCGCCGACACGAGGTCGCGCTCGTCGGACGAGATGCCGAACGCGCGATGCTCGGGGACCTGCTGGACGAGGCGATCCGCCAGCGATCTCGCCAACTCGTCACGATCGTCGGCGAACCGGGTGTCGGCAAGAGCCGCATGGTCCACGAGCTGTCCCACCTCGTCGATGCGCGAGACGGGACCGTGGTCTGGCGCCGGGGACGGTGCCTGCCCTACGGCGAGGGCATCGCGTTCTGGGCCCTCGGCGAGATCGTGAAGGCCGAGGCGGGGGTCCTCGATTCCGACTCGCCCGAACAGGCGGAGACGAAGCTCGACCGCTCGCTCAAGGGCTTGCCCTTCGAGTCCGAGGAGCTCGGGTGGGTCAAGGCCCGCCTCACTCCGCTCGTCGGAGTCGAGCCGCCGAGTACCGCCGAACGCGAGGAGTCGTTCACCGCGTGGGGTCGATTCCTCGAGGTACTCGCCCAACACGGTGGGGCCGTCTTCGTGTTCGAGGACCTCCACTGGGCAGATCCCGCGCTCCTCGAGTTCGTGGAGCATGTGGCGGGCCGCTCGGAGGCCGTGCCGATGGTCCTCGTCTGCACGGCGCGTCCGGAGTTCGCCGAGCGCAACCAGCACTGGGCCGGCGAGCTCCGCAACGCGACCGTCGTGGATCTGGCGCCCCTCTCCGGAGAGGAGACGGCGATGCTGGTCGGCGAACTCCTCGGGTCGACCCTCCCGTCGGCCGAAGTACGGCGTCCGATCGTGGAGGCGGCCGGAGGGAACCCGCTCTACGCCGAAGAGTTCGTCCGGATGTTGCGTGACCGCGGCCTGCTGGTGGCTCGTGGGGAGACCTGGGAGCTGGCCGAGGATGCCGAGGTCGCGATCCCCGAAGGCATCCACGGGATCATCTCGGCGCGGCTCGACACGCTGACGCCGGATCGGAAGGGACTTCTGCACGATGCCTCGGTCGTCGGGAAGGTCTTCTGGCCGGGGGCGCTCGAGGCGATGGGCGATCGCGATGGCCTTGACGTGCGCGAGGCCCTCCACGAGCTCACCAGGAAGCAGTACCTCCGCCCCTCGCGAACGTTGTCGATGGAGGGTGAGCGCGAATACACCTTCTGGCACATGCTCGTGCGCGACGCCGCCTACGCCCAGATCCCGCGGGCCGCCAGGGGCCAGAAGCACACCGCCGTGGCGCGATGGCTCGAGGCGCGCGCCGGCGCGCGCGTGGAGGACCTCGCGGACGTGCTCGCCTACCACTGGTTCGAAGCGTTGGAGCTCACGCGCGCCTCGGGCGGGGAGGTGTCGGGCTTGGAGCGACAGGCGCTGCGTTTCCTGGTCCTCGCGGGCGATCGCGCGAGGGGCCTCGAGGCGTCGCAAGCGCAGGCAATGTACGAGCGGGCGCTCGGACTCGCCCCCGAAGGTGACCCGGTCCGTGCCGAGATCCTCCGCGATCTCGCCGGGGTGGAGTGGTCCCGTGGTCACTTCGGGCGGTCCCGGGAGCTCCTCGAGGAGGCGATCCCCGCCCTGCTGGCAGCCGGCAGGCCGGCCCGAGCCGCCGATGCGAAGGTGATGCTCGCCGTCGTCTGGACGACGATCGCGCCAGGGGACACCGATTGGCGCCTGCTCGATGAGGCTGTCGCGGAGCTCGAGCGACTTCCACGTGGGGAGGAACTGGTCAGCGCCTACGCATTGCGGGCGAACTGGGTGTCCTCAGCGGGCCAGTACGCCGAGGCGATCGACTGGGCCGATCGGTCGCTCGCCCTCGCCCAGGAGCTCGGCCTGCCGAACCATCCGTGGGCCAGGATCCAGCGCGGCGGGGCGCGTTGCTGGAGCGGTGACATGGGCGGGATCGATGACATCCATCAAGGCATCGAACTCGCCATCGATCAGGGATCGGTCAACGTTGCGGCCATGGGACGCAATCAGCTCGCAACGGTGCTCCAGGGATCCTCGGGTCCGGCCGAGGCCCTCTCCGAGATCGAGCTCGGCGCTGCCCTCGCTCGACGGAGCGGGATGCAGATGATGACCGAGTTCCTCGAGGTGGGAGCTCGATCCGAGGCTCTCTTCCACCTGGGACGGTGGGCCGAGATGTTGGAGGCGACGACCGTCTACCTCGCCGAAGATCGCCAGGATATCGCCGCCCAAGTCCGCCTCGTGTGTCAGGTATTGGCGTGCGAAGTATCCACGTGGCATGGCGATCTCGCACGCGCGTCCGAACTCAGCCTGGCCATCCAGCAGGCGACGAAGGAGTTCGATGCACCGTGGCCCGTGGTCGAGTTGGCCGTCGTCGCCGAGGTCGCGCTCGCGACCGGAGATGTCGATCGTGCCGCCGAGGCGCTCCACGAGCTCGAGGCCTACCCGCACATGCGTGAGGATTTCAACAACATGGCCTTCTTCCCTGAGATCACGCGGGTAGCGATGGGTGCGGTGAGTGTCGAGTTCGCGCAGCAGCTCATGACCGGCATCCCGGAATCCCCGATGCCGCTGCGCCGCATCTCCCTCGAGATGGTCGATGCGCAGCTCGCGGAAGCACTCGGCGAGCTCGACCGAGCCGAGGAGCTCTACGCGATGGCGGAAGAAGGCTGGAGGACGTTCTCGGTGCCCGAACGAGCCCAATCGCTACTCGGGAGAGGTCGGTGCCTCGTCGCGATGGGCGATCCGGGGTCGCTGACGGTGCTTCGTGAGGCGCGGGCGGTCTTCTCGTCGCTCAAGGCCGAGCTGCACCTCCCCGAGGTCGACTCGCTCCTCGAACTGGCCGTCGCCCGATCCTCATGAGGAGTGGAGGTCGTTCAGCGCGACCGCGTGTGTCGGCGGCGCGCGCGGAACTCGTACCATCGAAACTCGCCCCGCCGATGTGCGGCGCGACGCGCCACCTTGGCGAGCGCGTTCTCCCGCATCGCCCACCCGACCTCCGACGCCGTCTGGACGTACTCGGGCGCGTTCTCCAGGTCGGCGCTCGTCCAACGGATCGTCGGCGGGTTCGGGTGGAGGTCGTCATCAGATCGACCTCGTGAGCTCTCGCGGCCCATGGCTCCCTCCGGTGTCGTGGACGCCACCGTCGCACCGGAGCGTCGTATCCGCTGTCTCCTGAGCGACACGACGCGGTCGGCTTCCTGACAGATCAGGTGCGGACATGGCACCGACCGTGCCTTCGGCCCGTGGGCGAGGCACTCCGACGTCCCGCTCCCGTCGGGACCTTCGCCCCGCGGCCCGGTGACGCGACACCACTTACGCTCGGGGTATATCGACACGGCGCCCGTGTCCGTGCCCCGATGGAAGGGGAGTTCGATGAAGAGATTGGCCGCGGTTCTGGTCGGCGCGATGGCCTTCGTGTCCACGTTCGCCGGCACCGCCCTCGCCGACTACACGGAAGCGCCTCCGCCCGAGAACGTGGTCGAGGGCGTAGGTGGGGGTGCGGCCTTCACGGGTGGCGACACCGCCACCGCTGCGATCGTCGCTCTCGCGCTGGTCGTGGTCGGCCTCGTCGCGTTGTTCCTGGCGCGTCGTCGCGCTATCGCCGCCTCGTAGGACTCCCGATCGTCAGCTCGCGTCGGGGCCCTCGACGTTGAACGACGACGACCCTTGGCCCGCGCGCACGACGATCGCATCGCAGAGACCTTCCGACTGGTTGCTCTCGCGGTGCACAACCCGCTTCGGCACCAGCACGAAGTCGCCGGGACCGGCGTCCGCGACGTCGTCGTCGGCTGAGCCCCACTCGAACCGCATCGCACCCGACAGCACGTAGACAGCGGTATCGAACTCGCCGTGGTGATGCCAACCCGACATCATGCCGGGCCGGGTCCGCACGAAACCCGCCCACAACCCCTCGGTCGCGAGCGCTTGCTGGCGCTCGATCCCGGGGGTCGCCGGTCCGACCACGCGATCGTCGACGGGAACGACCACGACTCGGCGCTGCTGCTGGCTCATCACGATCCTCCTTCCTCTCTCGCCTCGTCGTTGCTTCGAGTTTGGCGCCCTCCTTCCGGGGTAGACCTCGTCCAGACCTCGGAAGGAGGACCAGATGAGTCGTACCACCGGAACCAGCATCCTGGTGCTCGGCATCGTGCTGGGCGTCGTGGGCGCGATCATGTACTGGGCCGTGACGGCCAAGGCCGACGGCTTCGACATCAATGCGGCCGGCCTCATCCTGTTCTGGGTGGGAGTCGTCACCGCCGTCATCGGACTCGTGCTGACGTTCATGGGCAACCGGTCCACGACCGTCCGTCGTGCTGACGGCATCGACGGCGGGCGCTACGAGTACGAGGAAGAGCACCGTTCGATCTGACGCCCGTCAGGGGACCAGGCCGAACACCGTGCTCGCCGCACCTGATCCGTGGCGGTTCGCCGGACCGCCGATCACGATCCATCCGCCGGTCGCGGGCATCTCGCCGAGGTTGGTGAGGTTCTCCAGCGTGAACCGATGCCGGTTCAGCGTGAGGAAGGACTCGGAGAAGCTCGCGTCGGCGGACGGGTCGGGGCCGAACGTGTCGGTACCGAGGGCGCCGCGCTTCGCCAGCACGCCGGTCTCGATCAGCCACCGGACGGCGGCCTTCGAGAAACCGGGCTGACTGAACTTCGCGCCCGCCTGCCCGCAGTTGTAGTACGTGGGCTCGTCCTTCGTGAGCTCGGGACCCCAGAACTCGTCGCACCCCGTCCAGAGGATCACCGCGGCGCCCGGGGGCATCTCCCCGTGCGCGGTTTCCCAATCCTGCAGGTCGGCCTTCGTGACGACGTGACCGGCGTCGGCGGCGACCTCGGTCCGCACGTCGACGACCACCGCCGGCAGCACGTAGTCGGCGGCGTCGAGATCCTCGGCGCACGCCTTCCCGTCTCGGAAGTGGCACGGGGCGCTGTAGTGCGTGCCCGTGTGCTCACCCTCGCGCACGTACTGCATGTAGAAGCCGTCGTCCTCGACGGTCGCCACCGTGGTGAGCGTGAACGCCGGGTCGCCCGGGAACAGCGGCGTCCGAGCCGGCGAGTTCGTGTGGCTGAGACTCACGACCCGGCTGAAGCCCGGCAGCGTCGTGGAGTCGTCGCCACCCCTGCGAGCTCCCGCCTGGCCCGCAACGTAGCCACCGACGACGAGCGACAGCATGGCGATGAACGCGATCAGCTTCCTTTGCATCAGGACCCCCTCAGGCCGACAGCGCCGCCATCGTCCCGGAGGGCGGGCCTCGGGCGCAAGCGCGATCGTTCGCCGCTCACCTGACGGCGGGGACGTGGGCCCGGTGTTCACGCGGCAGGCGCGCGAGCGGCTTCATGCCGAAGAGGAACCGCGTGAGGTTCGTGCGCTTCACGACGAGCTCGTAGAGCGCGACGGTCGTGAGCAGCGAGCCCACGGACACCACCATGAACCCCGGCAGCGCCGGCAGCGCGAACGCGGTCAACGCCGACCACGCGACCACGATGATCACGCTCTGGTGCAGCAGGTAGATCGGGTAGGCGGCCTCGTTCCCCCAGCGCAGGAACGCGGTCTCGAACGAGAGGTAACGCTTCCCCAGGGCGAGCAGCGCGAGCACACTCACCCAGGTGACGGTCGCGGACCAGAGGTCGAGCACGACCGACGTCGCGCCCGTGTCCCACCGCTCGCCGGTCCCCGAGATCCAGAGCCACAGCTGCCCCGCGATCAACGCCCCGGCGACCGGCGTCAGCCACCGCCAGGCGTCGTCGATCGCGGCCTCCAGCCGCGGCTCCGACACGAGCAGGAATCCTCCGACGAACAGCGCGAACGAGTAGAAGAGGTTCTGCGGGCCGTCCTCGGGCCACGGCACCGCGTCGCCGATGTACAGCACGAGCGGCATCAGGGCCAGGTACCAGAGCACCCACCGTCGCGGCCCGGTTCGCGCACGCCAGCGGGCGAACAGCGGCGCCGCCACCATCGAGTACAGGAACAGGTAGAGGATGAACCACAGGTGGCCGGGCGTGAACCCGCCGTCGTAGCCGCCGAACTCCCGGTGCATCGTCCAGTAATCGGCGGTGAAGGCGGGGATCGACCCGCCGCCGTCGCGCCAGACGATCGCCAGGTAGGACTGGATCGGCACGATCACGACCAGCCCGAACAGGAACGGCACGAGCAGCCGCTTCACGCGCTCGCGGCGGTACTCGTGGGCGGTTCGGCGACCGAACGCGTACCACGATGCCGCGCCCGCGAGCACGAACAACAGCTCCATCTGCCACACGGCGATGAACGCGATCACCGACCAGAACAGCGCCTCGCTCGTCTCGGCCGAGTGCACGTAGAAGTCCTCGAACGGATCGAACACGCGCGCGGAGTGGAACGGCAGCAACAAGAAGACCGCGATCACCCGGAGCCAGTCGAGGTCGTGTCGTCGTTGCACGCCACCCTCCCGAGGCATCAGGTTCGCCCGCACTTCGAGCATGCGACAGGGGGAGTCGATGCCACACGGGCGAAAGTCCCGTGAACGGCGGGGAACTCAGCCTCGGCCGAGACCTTCCGCCGTGACGGCGCGGTACAGCGGAACCGGGTCGGCGATGCCCTTGAGATCGGCCGCGCCTCGCTCCTCGAAGCTCACCCCGTCGGAACCGCCGGTGGCGAGGACCGCCTCGCCCACGAGCACCTCCTCGGGCCCGGCCTCCGACGCGATGCGCGCGGCGATGTTCACCGTGCGGCCGAAGTAGTCCCCCTCGTCGTAGATCACCGGCCCCGCGTTCACCCCGATGTGCGCGGGGGGCAGGCCGCGAGGGCCGACGCTCCGCACGATCTCGAGCGACGCGAGCACCGCGTCGCGCGGGTCGCGGAAGTGGAAGCACACGCCGTCGCCCAGCATCTTCACGACCTCGCCGTCATGGTGCACCGCGACCTCCTTCACGAGCGCCGCGAGCTTCACGGAGATGGCGGCCGCCACCTCGTCGCCCGCCTCCTCCGTGAGCCGCGTGTACCCGGTCAGGTCGGCGAAAACGATCGCGCCGACGGTCTTCGCGGGCCGCAACCGCACACCCGCCTGCTCGAGCGCCATCTCGACGTGCTCGAACTGATGCTCGGTCATGAACGTCTCGGAGTGGCGTCGGAACAGCCAGGAGAGCATGTCCTCGCCCGAGCGTCCCGCGCGCAGGCCCACCTCGGCGAGGGCGGCCTCGAACGCCTCGTTGTCCCGCAGGCCACGACGCCGGTACTGCTCCTCGATCGCGTGGTGCATGTAGTGCGTCAGGTACTGCGCGACCTTCCGCGCGGCATCGCCCCAGACCCGGGCCAGACGCAGCACCTCGCCCTCGGGCACCCCGGCCGAGATGAGCACGGGCAGCATCCGCAGCACCTCGAGGTCCTCCGAGCGGACGTGCTCGTCGGGTGCCGGAGCGGGAAGCCCGAACGCGACGTAGGTGCGCTCGAGCATCTCGACGTCGATGCCGATGTCCACGGCGAGCCGCTCGTACGTGGTGTCGGACCGCGGGTGCCGGCGTCCGGCGCTCTCGAGGTAGCCGAGCGTGAGATCGCCCGAGGCGGCCGCGACCGCGACCGAGCCCGCGTCGATGCCCTTCGCCTCGAGCGTCTCCACGACGCGGACCACCATCACGTCCCGCCGGCGGAACATGCCGTTGTCGGGCCGCACGATGCCGAGGTCGACCAACTCCCGGATACGCCCGACCGTCGTGCCGCCACGCTCGGCGAGCTCGACCTCCGTCAGGAGGTCATCGGGCATACGAGGCTGGGTCCGCGACGAAGGCGTCGTGGCAGGCCTGCGAGCAGAAGTAGTACGTCACGCCGTCGTGCTCGGCGGTCGCCGCCGCGTCGTCGTCGTCGATCCTCATGCCGCAGACCGGGTCCGTCACCATCGCCATGCGCTACCTCCTCGCCACGTCGAAGCTGAACATCATGCCGCTCTCGGCGTGCTCCGCGATGTGACAGTGGGCCATCCAGAGCCCCGGATTCGACACATCGAGCACGATGTCGACCGTTTCGCCGGTCTTGATCAGCACCGTGTCCTTCCAGACCAGGTTCGGCTCGGTCACGCCTCCGCGCGAGACCACGAGGAACCGCCCCGCACCGTGGATGTGGAAGGGGTGGTGCATCGGGTGGTCCGAGTCCATCTCGTTCTCGAGACGGATCTTGACGCGGTCGCCGACCGTGAACGCCCAGTCGATCCCGGCGTTGCGCTTGCCCGTCGCGCGGTCCTCGAGCACCCATCGCATGTTGGACGGGTCCGTCGAGCGGTTGATCTCCTCCATCGTGTCTTCCCACTCGATGCTTCCTTCCGAGTGATCGGCGTGCGCATCGTCGTCGGCGGGGTGGCCGCCGCCCGACCCCGTCTCTAGGAGCTCGAGCGCCGCCGGCACGAACTCGATCGGCAGCAGCTTCATGCCGCAGATCGGGCAGCGGTCCGGTTCGAGGCTCACGACCTGGGGGTCCATCGGGCATGCGAAACGTGGCCCCTCGTCGGACGCGGCACGGGGCGTCGCCACCATGTCCATCTCGGCGACGAGCGCGAGGGTCTTGTCGGGCTCTCGCTCGAGGTCGTGCTGTAGCCGGGGCGCGCTCCGCCTCGAGCTCGGGGGCGCGGCGGAGCGTGTCGAAGGCGCCGGCGGCGGGCGTCGGGGTTCCCTCGCCGACCGTGATGCGGCCCAACTCGTCCGTGCGATCGGGCGTGCGGTGCTCGAGCACCACCTCACCTGAGCGGTCGAAGAGCACGTCGACGATCGCCCGTTCGGAGGGGGCGATCAGCGTCTCCTCGATGAACGTCTCCCGTTCGTAGCGACCGCTGTCGCCCCCCACCAGCTTCATGCGTGCGCCCGACACGCCGACGTTGAAGACCCTCGTGTTGGCCGTATTGACGAGGAACAGGCGCACGACCTCGCCTCGAGCGACCTCCATGCGCCAGTCCGGAAGTCCGGCGACGAGCAGCACGTTGCCGAACCGCCCCATGGCCGTGTGATCGGGGCCGGCCTGGTCGTACGGGGCGAGCCGTCCGTCCTCCATCAGCACGTCGTCGACCGTGAGCACGACCTCGCGATCGCACGGCGGCCAGTAGTCGGGGTCGCTCGGCTCCACGACGATCGTCCCGTACAGCCCCGAGTCCTGCGTGGAGTCCTCGCGGATGTGCGGGTGGTACCAGTACAGGCCCTCGTCGGGGAACCGCACGCGGTAGGTGAAGTTCCCCCCGATGGGGATCGGCTTCTGGGTGTCGTGGGGCACGCCGTCGTAGCGGTTCTCGAGCCGCAGCCCGTGCCAGTGCACGGTCGCCTCGACGTCGGCATCGTTCGTCACGTGTACGACGATCTCGTCGCCCTGCCGCACCCGCAGGCTCGGTCCCGGGATCGAGCCGTTGTAGGCCAGCATCCGGACCAGGTCGTCGCCGATCCGATTCGCGACCGGCGCGATCGTGAGGTCGAGCTCGTCCCCGTCGGCCAGCCGGACGCTCTCGGTCTCGTGTGCCGTCGGCAGCCCGGACGTGTCCCGAGAGAACGGGCCCGCCTGCGTCGCCGTGTGGTGCTGCATCCCCTCCACGCGACGAGGGTGCCGAATCCGGTGGCGTTCGGTCAACCCGTTCCGCGCACCGCCGATGCGGAAAGACCGCTCGTCCGTGTGCCATCATCGGTTCCGGCGGATCCCGATCGGCCCGCCGACGGGAAAGGTGGGTAGCCATGGGCAACAGCAACGCAGGGGCGGCGGCAGGCGGAGGCGCGATCTACGGCCTCGGCATCTTCGGTGCGTTCGTCTACTACTGGCAGGCGGCCGACCAGTTCTGGGAGTACGTGCTCGCCTTCATCGCGGGACTCTTCTGGCCCGCCTTCATGGTCTACGAGGTCTTCAAGAACCTCGGCGCCTGAGGGCCGCCGGCCTAGGAGCCGAGCGGCTGCGGTTCCGGCTGCGGTCCGGGCTGCGGTGCGTCGTCGAGGACGACGTGGGTGATCACGTGGCCGCACCGGTAGAGCGTCCATCGCACGGTGCCGTCGTCGCCCACGTGCATGCCCGACAGCGACGGTCCGGGCCGGCCGCACTGCTCACAGAAGGGGACCGGGTCGCTCATGGACGCCAGTGTGCCGAACGACGCACCCGCTGGCATCGGGCCGACGACCGGTTTCCCGACCCCCCGATACCCGGTTGTGATTAGGACTCTTGGACCGGCGGCTTCCTGGAACGGATCACGTCGGCGAGTGAGGCGACGTCGACCTGGGCTGCCAGGATCACCGGGCGCACCCGCTCCGCTCAAGCCTTCGAGATGCTCCGTGCGAGGTCGCGCATGGAGACGATGCCGACGAGAGAGTCGCCGTCGATCACCGGGAGATGCCGGAAGCCTCCGTCGAGCATCCGGTCCATCGCCTCACCCACGGTGGCATCGGGGTCGATGGTCTGCGGCTCCCTGGTCATGCCCTTCGAGATAGGAGAGACGCGAGCGGGGTCGGCATGCATCTGATCGAACGCACGGAGGACGTCCCGTTCGGTGAAGATGCCCAGCAACGCATCGTCCTCGACCACGAGGACGGAACCAACCCCCGCCTTCCCCATGGCCCCGACGGCCTCGACCGTCATCGTCGAGGGCTTCACCGTGACCAGATCGGTGCTCATGACCTCTCGAACGGTCGTCATGCGTCGCCTCCGGCTTGCCCAACTTCATCTTATGCGCTGTGTCATCGCGGTCGGGTGGCCAGGCCCCTGTCGGGAGTGACGGGACGGCTTCGCCTCGGCTCCGAGCTGCCTATCATCCAGTCGTGACCGACGAGCTGATGGACCGCGAGACCGCCCACGCGTTCGCCCGCGAGCGGTGCCTCAAGGAGACGACCTACCGACACCTAGTCTCGGTCGAGGGCGTGATGCGCTCGCTCGCTGGCCGGTTCGACGAAGACCAGGACCTGTGGGGCCTCACCGGTCTCTTCCACGACCTCGATCAGGACCACACCGGTGACGACGGCGCGCAGCACGCCCGCTTGGCCGCCGGCTGGCTCCGCGAGGCCGGCGTCGACGAGCGCGTCGTGAACGGCGTCCTCGCCCACGCCTACGATGAGTACCGCTCCGACCGGATGTCGACGGCGATCGTCCATGCCGACGCGGTCGCCGGCCTGCTCGTCGCGTCGGCGCTCGTCCGCCCCGAGCGTTCTGCCGGCATGAAGGTCTCGAGCGTGAAGAAGAAGCTCAAGGAGCGATCGTTCGCGCCGGGCGTGAACCGCGACGAGGTCACTGGCGTGGAGCCGAGCATCGGCCTGCCGCTGGACGAGTTCCTCGCGGTCTCGATCGAAGGGCTGCAGGAGGTCGCTCCACAGATCGACCTGTGATCGGGCATCGGGCGCAGCGGGCACTGCCGCACTTGACGTCGGGAAGGAGACCCTTCAGCGGGTGCGAGCCCGTTCCTACTCTTGCATTCCGTGGAACTCTCGCTCCCGCACCTTCCTGCCGGCCTCGCAGCGCCACTGCTCTTGATCGTGTGGTCGATCGCCACGATCGCCTACACAGCTCTCCGCGCCTCGGGACCGCTGAAGCCTTCGGCTTGACCTCCGCGAGACCCGAGTGACCTGAGTCCGGATGCTCCTGGCGGGCCCGACCGTCCTTCCTCCGCCGTGGCGACGGTCCCCCCGCTGCGCCGATCAGCCCGATGTGGCTGGATCGGCCTCCGTGTACACGTCGGCCTCTGCGCGCTCGCGGCGGGAAAGCGCGATGAACGGGATCGCGAGCGAAGAGATCGCCGAGGCGATGAGGTAGGACGACGCGTATCCCCACACGTCGGCGGCGCGACCCAGCATCGGCTGCGCCCACACGCCGCCCGCCGAGTCCATCAGGGAGTCGAACGACAGGATCGTGGCGCGTTCGCTCGACGGGATCAGCGCGTTCATGTAGCTCTGCCGGATCGGGAACGACGCCGCGAACGTCAATGCCCACACGACGATCAGCGCGACCACGCCCCAGAACGATCGGACGACGCCGATCAGCGCCAACGAGGCCGTGCCCGCGGCGACCGACAGGAGCAACGCCGACGTCCGCCGGCGGAACAACCGGCCGTATCGGGGAGCGACGGCTCCGCCGAGGATCTGTGCCCCTGCGACGATCGCGGCGGCGAGCCCGGCGATCTGGTACGCCTCGGGATCACCGTAGAGCTCGAGCAAGTAGGGCTGTAGCGCGTAGAAGGCGTAGAACGCGACGCCACCCGTGAAGAGGTTCTCGAGCATCAGCCACCGTATCGCCGGCACGCGCAGCCCGTGGTCGACCGAGGCCGCGACGATCCTGCGGATCTCCGGGACCAGACGTCCTCGCGTGTGCGGTGTGAATCCCACGTCGTGCATCAACCGGAACGCCACCGCGAACATCGCGAACAAGACCAGCCCGCGCAGGACGAACGGCACACCGAGCCCGATCTGCTGGGCGATGAATCCGCCGGCGACGGAGCCGACGAGCATCGCGACGCCGCTCACGATCTGACCGCGTCCGAAGACCGACTCCATCGTGCCCGTATAGCCGGTCGCCGTCATCGCGTCGACGACCCATGCCTCGACCGCACCTGAGAAGAACGTGAACCCCAGGCCGATCAGCAGGGAGACCACGGCCCACTGCCAGAACGGCGCCTCGATCTGCCAGAGCAACACGTAGAGCAGCGTCGACGCGGCAAGCGTCAGCGATCCCAGCAGGTACGAGGCACGGCGGCCGACCGTGTCGGCGATCACGCCGGTCGGCACCTCGAACAGGACCATCCCAGCGGTGAAGAACGCGTTCGCCGTGAAGGCCTGTGTGTTCGACAGTCCCGCATCGAGCAGGAAGATCGTGTTGATCCCCCAGATAAGCGAGGCCGCAAGCGTGTTGCCGAGCAGGAGCACGAGGTACGTGCGCTGCACCGACGCCGGGGTCGCCGGTGGGATCGGGCGATTCGAGGTGAACACGGAGGGCCCTCCGGATGCCGTCGTCGGTGCGGACGGGTTCAGAGGGCGAAACTCATCGCCGGACGTCACCATTCCCGACGGCCGAGTCCTCCCGCGGGGCACGTCGGACGGGTCGCGATTCCTCCCCACCGCCTTCACGCGAGATTCACACGCCGGCGCCAGCATCGGGGGTGCGGGCAGCGACGCACGATCAGCCCGCGGAGGAGGTCGGAACGATGAGACGAGGAACGATGATCCTCGCGGCGGCATTGATCGTGCTGGCCGGGGTCGGCATCGCGGTCGGCGCGTACAACGCCGGCGAAGCTCACGGTGTGGCGCAACAGATCCAAACGCTCGAGACAACGGCGCCCGACGGCTCCGACGTCGTTCGCGTGGTCGGTCCCGGCTTCGGTTACGGGGGCTGGGGTCACGGCGGGTTCTTCCCCTTCGGGTTCCTGCTCTTCCCCTTGTTCGTGATCGGGGTGATCCTGCTCGTACGCGCCCTCGTGTGGCGTGGCGGCGGTTGGGGGCCCGGCCGTGGTTGGGGACCCCAAGACGGCCCCGGCGGTTGGGGGCCGGGCGGTCCGCGTGACGAATGGCGCTCGAGGGCGGAGGCCTGGCACAGGGAGATGCACGAGTCGGGCGGGAGCGCGTCTCGGCCCGACCCGGAGGCGCCGCCGTCCCCGACGGCGGCCGCCTGATCGCTCGACGGCTCTCACGAACGCGAGGAAGGCGCCCCGGAGCGGAGGCCGGACACGGCTCCGCTCCCGCCTCGCGTTCGATGTCAGACTGAGCACCGTCCCACAGGAGGACGACGCCGTGCCCCGCCACATCCTGGTCGTCGACGATGAGATGAAGATCTCGCGCCTCGTGCGCGACTACCTCGAGGACGCCGGGTTCCGCGTGACGCTGGTCGCCGACGGCTCGGCTGCGCTCGCCGCGGCGCGGGGCGAGAGGCCGGATCTCGTCGTGCTGGACCTGGGGCTCCCGAGCATCGACGGGCTCGACGTCGCCCGCGAGCTTCGGCGGAGCTCCTCGGTGCCGATCGTGATGGTGACGGCCCGCGGCGAGGAGTCCGATCGCATCGCGGGGCTGGAGCTGGGGGCCGACGACTACGTGGTGAAGCCCTTCAGCCCGAAGGAGCTCGTGGCTCGCGTCAGGGCGGTCCTGCGCCGAACGGACCCCGTCACCGGCACGAAGGCCGAGCTGCTGCGCGTGGGCGATCTCGAGGTCGACCTGATGCGGATGCGAGTGGCGGTCGGGGGCGAGGCGGTCGAGCTCACGCCGACGGAGTTCGACCTGCTGGTGACCCTCGCGCGCGAACCGGGACGCGTGTTCACCCGCGGCCAGCTCCTCGATGCGATCCATGGCATGGCGATCGAGTCGTACGAGCGGGCGATCGATGCGCACGTGAAGAACCTTCGCCGCAAGATCGAGCCCGACACGAGAAAGCCGCGCTACGTGCTCACCGTGCACGGCATCGGATACCGGTTCGCCGATGGGTGAGCGTCACAGCGGGCGACGCGGCGGCGCAGGCGAGCCGCCGTGGGGCGGCGGACGGCCACCCTGGTGGCCCGAGGGAGAGCCGTTCCCACCGCACGGGGGGTGGGGATCGTGGGGTGGCATGCGCCGGAGATTCGTGCGACGGGTGCTGATCGGTGTCGGAGCGCTCGTGCTGCTCTTGGTCGTCTCCGGCTGGGTGCTCGGATGGATCTTCGGCGGGGGGTGGGATCGGGGGCAGGGAGACGGGCCTCCGGCGTTCTTCCCCTTCCCGCTCTTCGTGCTGGTGGGGCTGGTCGTCGCGTTCGTCTTCGTGATGCGCGGGGTGCGCCGGACGGCCGGTCCGGTCGGCGACGTGATGGAGGCCGTGGGCAGCGTCGCGGACGGCGATCTCTCCGCTCGGGTCGAGGTTCGGGGCGGGAGAGACGATCGACAGCTCGCGGAGGCGTTCAATCGCATGGCCGGGCGTCTGGAAACCGATGAGGAGCGGCGTCGTGAGCTGCTCGCCGACCTCGCGCACGAGCTGCGGACCCCGCTGGCCGTGATCCGCGGCAACGTCGAGGCGATGCTCGACGGCCTCTATCCGGCGGATCCGCATCACCTGCGCACCGTGCTCGCCGAGACCGACGTCCTCGGGAGGTTGTTGGACGATCTCCGCACGCTGTCGACAGCCGAGGCCGGCGCACTCGTGCTCCACCGAGAGTCGATCGCGCCTCGCGCGCTGATCGATGATGCGATGGCATCGTTCATCGGTGAGGCTGAGGAGCGCGGGGTCGCGCTCGTGTCACACATCCCGGGCGACCTGCCGACGATCGAGGTCGATGCTCTACGGATCGGCGAGGTGCTCTCGAACGTGCTGCAGAACGCGCTACGACACACGCCGCGAGGAGGACGCATCGAGGTTGCAGCGTCTCAGGCATCGCTCGGCGACGCCGCGGCGATCATGTTTCGCGTCGCCGACACCGGAACCGGGATCGCCGACGAGATGCTGCCCGTCGTCTTCGACCGCTTCGTCAAGACGTCCGATTCCGGCGGCACCGGTCTCGGCTTGGCGATCGCTCGCGGTCTGGTGCAGGCGCATGGGGGCACGATCTCCGTGGCCTCGGACAACGCGAGGGAAGGTTCGCCAGGAACGACGATCAGCTTCACCCTTCCCGTCGTTCATGACGGCGTGGGCAGAACCGGGGGAGGGTAAGGGTCGGACATGCCTCGAGCCGTGTGGACCGGGACCCTCTCGTTCGGATTGGTGTCGATCCCCGTGGCCCTCTATCCCGCGACGAGTCCGAAAGATGTCCGCTTCCACCTCTTCGATCGAGAGGGTCGCCGGGTCCGCTACCGCAGATTCGCGGAGGAGCCGCTCTCCGGGACCGGCGCTCTGCCACCGGAAGGCGGGCTCGTGGACGTCGAGGCGGGCGGCGCGGACGTCCCGATGCCAGGAGTCGCTGGGTCGCGAGGAGACGTCTCCCCGGCCACGGGTGCCGAGGCCGAACGATCGGACCGTGAGCTCGCCTACGGCGAACTCGTCCGTGGCTACGAGGTGGAACCTGGACGGTTCGCGATGCTCGAGCAGGAGGAGATCGAGCAGGTCCGTCCATCGAGGAGCTCGACGATCGAACTCGAGGACTTCGTCGAGCTCGAGGCGATCGATCCCGTGTTCTTCGAAAAGAGCTACTTCCTCGCTCCTCGTCGAGACGCCTCGAAGCCGTACCGACTGCTGCAGCTCGCGCTCGAACGGACCGAGCGCGTCGGCATCGGCCGCTTCGTGCTCAGAACCAAGCCACACCTCGTCGCGGTGCGTTCCACCGAGGAAGCGCTCGTGCTCGAGACGCTCTACTTCGGTGACGAGGTGCGAGCGCCGGCAGAGGTGCTGTCACCCCTCGACGGGGAGGTCTCGGAACGAGAGCTGCGCCTGGCGGAGCAGCTCGTCGAGATGCTCGCGACGTCGTGGGATCCGGATCGGTATGCCGACGAGTACCGCGACGAGCTCCTGCGCCTCATCGCGGAGAAGGCGCCTGTCGAGACGGCTGAGACCGAGACGGATACGACATCTCCGCCCTCACGGGTCGAGGAGCTGATGGAGGCGCTCAAGCGCAGCGTGGAAGACGCGAAACAGGCGCGCCTGGGCGGCGGGCGTTCGCACGGGCACACGGGTTGAGTCGTCATCTCATCCTTCGCCCATGGCGGTCCTGGTCGCGGCGGGATCCTCTGGTCCGAGTGAGCCGCGACCCATCTGGGTATGGCCACATCGACAACCTGGAGGGCGAGAGGGATGGAGATGGACTCGTGATCGGACGGGTGACTGTCGTGTCTGCCGTCGTGCTGTTGGGGTTCGCCGGCATCTCGTGCACCGAGGATCAGCGAGGTGACCTCGTCGACCAGGGCACCGAGGCGGTGGTTCGCAACATCGCCGCCGCCGCGGGTGCCGGAGCCTTCGAGCGCGAGAGCTTCGAGGTGGACGGGACCCTCGACTGCGAGGCCTCGTCCAGTGGGGGCGCGGAGCGCATCGAGGTGCGATGCACCGGATCGTCGACCGAGGGTGAGGAGCTCGTGCTGGAAGGCGAGGCGACGACGGGGTCGGCGGAGATCGGCAACGCGGTGCGCGGCTCGTTCGTGGGCACCGCCGACGGCGACGAGGTCTTCCAGGAGGAGTGCCTCGGAGACGGGTGTTAGTGGACGGGACGCAAGAACAGCCTGAAAGCGCGGTCGGCGATCTCGCGGCCGTGCTGGACGCCCACCTGGCACGCCTTCCGGAAATGGAAACCCACCAGGACGCGGGCGAACGCGTTCTCGTCCGCTGCCTCGGAGAAGCTCGAATACGAACGCGTCACCGACGCCATGTCATCGCACGTGCTTCCGGCAGGAAGCGTCAAGCTGCAGGTCTCGAAGTTGATCTCGTCGGTCCCGAAGAACCGACGGAGGACCTGGGCCGCTGCACCGCCTTCGACACTGTGTGCCGAGTCGTAATCAGGGATGGGAGGAGTCTGCACCAGCGGGGTCCAGTCCGCGTCGACGTTGGTGTTGGGGTTGCCGTCGGTATCGGCGTTTCGGATCGCCGTGACGGGACGCCAGAAGTTGTAGAGGTACTTGGTCTCGAAGGAGCCGATGTAGCCATCGGCCATGGCGAGGTTGAGCAGACCGAACAGTCGCGCGTTCTCCCACAGGTCGAGGTCCCTGTCGGCGGACACGGTTCTGGCGATCCGGTTCCACTGCAACGGTGAACTCTCGACCCAGAACAAGGCGATCTCGGTCTGCGCGGCTGTGCGGTCGCTGGGTGTGGAGGTGTTGTCGCCACCGAGCCGCTTCACCTGACGGAAGTCCTTCGTGTATCCCTCGCTGGTCACTCGGTACGGCGCACTCGGGCGGAACTGCGAGCTCTCTCGCAGCACGAACGGGGTCACGTCGGCCCAGCCGGGAGCGAAGGCGAACGGGGTTCCGGGCGTGAACCGGTACTCGCCGGGATCGGTGCCCTGAGGATACGCGGTGTCCAACAGCGGAGTGTCTGACCCGTCCGAGGCTCGGAGCGAGAGGATGGCCGCGGCTGCCTTTGCCCCCTTCCTCATTCCCCTGCTCTTGGCCGCCCCATCCGGGATAGCGTCGAGCGCGGCCGCATAGTCCGCTTCCACGCTCGCGACGCCCGCGTCGATGCACTCCTGAGGGAACGGGTCAGGGAGTTCGCTCAAGAGGGGAACGAGGACATCTCGCGCGGCCGTGGCGACTGCGGCGTTGGGAGACACCGGACGGTTCGTACCACCACGGAACGCGTATGGCTGAGATCGTCGGTCGATCGCATTCAGGGCGTCATGGATCGCCACATGCATCATGGCGTACATGCGCGACTCGTGGAGCGGGTTGCCGGTAGGAGCGATGCACGCCGCGATCGCTGCCTGTCCGGCATTCTCATTCCAGGTGATGACCGCATCGGCTGTCGATCCTTGGCGAGGCGAGCCGAGGAGCCGAAGCGGGGCCGCTGCCGTCGTCCATGCTGGGAACGCTGCCGCGATCGTCACCGCGACGATCGCGAGGATCGTGCGACTCCTCATGGTGCTCCTCCGTTCGCTGGATCAGCGATCCGAGGGAGCAAGAAGGCCCAGGAGGCGGGCCGCCGGGGTCAGTCACTTCGCGCGAATCGCGACAGGTGCCGACCCGTCGGACGGTAGCGCGGTGCGCCGTCATGCGCGAGTCGGAAGTTCTCCCCACACCGCGGCGCGCCCTCGGCTCTTGCGCTCGAATCGTTTTCGTCCTTGCGGGGCAGCAGCGCTCAAGGCGCAGCGACGAACGTGGGCGAGTCCCACCGTCGCGCGCGGATTGAGCTTTGATATCCGCGGGTAGGACATCTGGCGGCCGCACGGCCAGGAACGAAGACCGAAAGGACGGGACGATGTCCGATCTCGAACGTGACCGCCGCGATATCGGTGGCGTGGATGCAGCTCGAGAGCGGTTCGGCGGCAAGGATCTGCCGGCGAGCCTCGCGGGGATGCTCGTCGCCTTGGCGGCGCTCCTCCTGCTCGCCGGGCTCGCCTCCGCGGCGATCGGGGCCATCGCCTTCCAGACCGGGGTCGAGGGCAACGAGGAAGAGCTGTCGCTCGGGGCGCTGATCACCGCGGGCGTGGTGATCTTCCTCGCCTTCCTGCTGGGGGGCTGGGCCGCCGGCCGTATGGCGCGATACAACGGCGCGCTGAACGGGTTCATGGTCGCCCTGTGGTTCATCGTGCTGGGCGTGGTGCTCGCGGCTGTCGGAGCGATCGCCGGCAACACGTACAACCTGTTCGACGACCTGCGCGTCGCGAAGGCTTCCCTGCCGAACTGGTTCTCCGGCGAGGACGTGACGATCGAGGCGATCATCAGTTCGGTCGCGTTCGCCGTCCTCATGGTCCTGGGTGCGGTGCTCGGCGGGATCTGGGGGACCCGGATGCATACGCGAGCCGATCGAGAGATCGCGGCTGGGTACTCCGCCGACGTCGTCGAACGTCGAAGCGTCGTCGAGCGAGACGTTCACTAGCGAACGAGCGAGCGGCGCCGAGGAGGCTCACGCCGCCTGTGCGGCCGAGGCGTCGACTCGGATGGCGGCGCTCGTTCGGCCCGACCACGACTCGAGAGCGATGGTGAATACCGCGCCGTCACGCTCGGCCCGGAGTTCTCGCGCGTCGACCACTTCGCCCTCCGGGGCTTCCGTTGGCACGTCGTCGATGGCGACCGTCCAACCGCCCCCTTCGAGCTCGTTCCGGTAGTGCGCCACGACCTCGTCGGCCGTCGCCGTCACGTCGAGCGAGCCGCTGCAGGCACCGCTCGAGGACTCGTGTTCGAACGTCATCTCCGCACCCGCGAACGTGGGGACCTCCGCGATGATCGCCAGCTCCTGTTCCGTGCATGCGGGCCTCAACGAGCCGGAGAGGATGAGCACGGCGAGCGCGACGTCGAGAACCGGGGCGACGAGCGCGAAGAGCGCTGTCGCCGGTCGGACGCGCCTGCCGATGACCGCGGTCAAGAGCCACAGGAGTGCCAGGAGCGCACCGACCGCAACGACCCCGAAGAGCCCGATCTCCGGGCCACTGCCGCCTCCCAAGCCGAAGCCGAGCAAGCCGATCAGGGTGAACACGAGTTGACCGAGGAGGAAGAGCCCGAGCACGACGATCGCAGCCACCCGCCACCCTGCCGACCCGGGCATATCCCCACCACCCCCCTCCCGCCACCGCGAGGTCGTCGCCCTCATCCTGATCTGGGCTCGCTCGAACCCACGCCCTCTGCCTGAGCGATGGCCCACGCCGCGTTGATCAGCCCGACGTGACTGAATGCCTGTGGGAAATTGCCGAGCATCTCTCCGGTCTGACCGTCGACCTCTTCGCTCATCAGCCCCACGTCGTTCGCATACGCGGCTGCTCGTTCGAACACGCCTCGAGCTCGTTCGACCTCGCCTCCGAGTGCGAGCGCCTCGGCCAGCCAGAACGTGCAGAGCAGGAACGAGCCCTCGTCGCTCTCGAGGCCGTCATCAGCTTCCTCGACGCGATACCGCAAGACGAGGCCGCGCTCATCGGTGAGGTGCCGCTCGATGGCATCGATGGTGGTCAGCATGCGAGGGTCGTCGGCAGGGAGGAACCCGACGATGGGCATCACGAGGCTCGAGGCGTCGAGCTGGCGGGAACCGAAGGTCTGCGTGAACGCGCCGGCGTCGTCGTTCCACCCGTCGCGGAGGATCGCCGAACGGATCTCGTCGCGTGATGCCGTCCAATCGTCCAGACGATGGCCGGCTTCGATCGTCGGTGCGAGCTCGATGGCGCGATCGAGCGCGACCCAGCACATCACCTTGGAATGCAGGAAGTGCCGCGGCTCACCGCGCACCTCCCAGATCCCGTTGTCGACAGATCGCCAGTTCTGTGCGGCCACATCGGCGACCCCGCGAAGGAATCTCTTCGTCGATGGGTCGAGGGCGCCGAGGTACGAACGGAGGCGGTGAGCCGCACCCAGCAGCTCCCCGTAGACATCCAGCTGTCGCTGCCTCCAGGCGTCGTTGCCGATGCGAACCGGTCGGCTGTCACGCCATCCCTCGAGATGCGGAAGCTCGCGTTCGCTGAGGTCGTGTTCCTCTCCCACCCCGAACATCACCCGCAGCTCGCCGTGGGCATCGACGCCCGAGGCCACCGCTCCTGCCATCCAGCTGAAGAACTTGTGTGCCTCGTCGGGGCATGCGGCGACCCACAGGGCGTCGAGGGTCAGGCTCGCGTCTCGCACCCAGGCGAACCGGTAGTCCCAGTTGCGGTCGCCCCCGACGTGCTCCGGGAGCGAGGTCGTCGGCGCCGCCACGATGGCACCCGTCGGCTGGTACATGAGGGCCTGGAGCACCCGGCCGCTGTGGTAGACAAGGTCGGCCGAGGGCCCCTCGTACGCTTGGTGCACGGCAGACCAGCGTTGCCAGGCCGCGATCGTGCCGCGGAGCCGCTCGGTGATCTCGGCGGGTTGAAAGACCGTCGGACGTCCACCCTCGGGCTGGTGATGGAGGGCGGCGTTGACCCGTTCCCCCGCCCGAACGACGATCCGCGCCGAAACCGACGAGTCACCCGGGTGCAGCGCCCCCGGGAACGACAGTGCCAACACACAGGCTCCACCGCGCACGAGCAGCCCACCGTCGACGCCGGCGAGGAGCGGACGGACCCGTCCGTAGTCGGGACGGGGAGCGAACTCCATGTCGAACGTGACCGCGCCCTCGACGCCTTCGATCTCGCGCACCACGATGCCCGGCGCGTCGCGACCGAGGTCGTGCCCCAGTTCATCAGGATCGAGTGCCATCGCCTCGGTCACTCGGGCCAGACCGGTGCCTGTTCGAACCGTCGTCTCGAGCACCATGGTCCCGTCGAGGTAGCGTCGAGTCCGCTCGGCTCGTTCGACCGAGGTGATGGCCCAATGTCCGGCGTCGGTACCGATGAGTCGGCCGAAGACCGACGGCGAATCGAACCTCGGCACGCACAGCCAGTCGATCGAACCATCCCGCGTGGTCAAAGCCGCCGAGTGACAATCCGACAACAGTGCGTGCTCCGCGATCGGGGTGGAGCTCATACGGAATGGTAAGGGTCGGCCCGTTGGTCTCGGCCACCGGACGCGCAGGTGACCGTCGTTTGGGCGGTGGACCGGGTCCGGAGGAGCGACCGATGGGTCCGTCGTTCGGGCGACTGCGCAGCTCGCCGTCTCCTGCCGATACCTCTGATGCGCCCCAGGATCGCTCGCGGGTACGGGACACGACAGGATCAGGCGGCATGGACGGGCAACAACATGAGCGCACCTTCACGGTAGCCATCGCCGTCGGCGGGGAAGAGTGCCTTGCGCACGGGCACGCTCTCGTCGACCTTCAGCAGGCCATGGTGTGCGAGGATTGCAGCAAGGTCGCGGCCGACGCCGCCCGTCGGGGCATCGACCCCGAGTTGGCGGTCGAGGCTTTCAGGCGACGGCCGGCGACGCGACGCGAAGGCCAGCGGTGACCCTCGCGTGACGCCCGATGGAGGCGCCTACGTCGGGCGTTCGGTCTGGAGGTCGGGGATCGCGACAGGCGGGGCTTCCCCCTTCGATCCATGAGCGTCGTCTCTCGCCGTCGGTCTCGTGTCGAGGTCCTCGGTGGGTGTCTCCAGGCCGGCGATGACATCGAGCATCCTGGCGCCTGCGAGTCGAAGCTCCTCGAGGATGCGTTCGCGCTGTGACGTCAGATCGGCGACGGAGCGCTCGGCCTCTTCCCGGGCCCGGCGCTTCGCTTGATCGGCAGCACGGCGCTGTTCCGCTGCCTCCGCCCGTATGCGAGAGGCTTCGGTCTCGGCGTCGGCCAACATCCGCTCCACCTCCGCTCGCGCCTCCGCCTGGATCCTTTCGACCTCCCGGTCGACCCCCATCAGGAGCTCGGCGACGCGGGCGGAGGTCCGCTCGTAGGCGTCGCCGGCTCGCCCCCGCAGTGCCTCGTCCCGCTCGCCGAACGCTACGTCCCGGTCTTCGCGCGCCCGCTCAACGTCGGCCTGCAGTGTTCGCGCCTGTTTCTCGACGGTCTCGAGGCGTGCGGTCAGGTCTCGGATGTACTCCATCACCTCGGTCTGGTCGTACCCGCGCCTGGTGGTCTTGAAGACCGGCCCCCGGATCGCGCTGGGGGAGGATGACCACATGTCGACATCGGTCTGGGGTGTGCCCATCGATCGGCTCCTTCGGGGGTTGAGCTGTACGGTGACCCACGTTCCAACGTACTCCCGACGTCGATCTCTTCGCTAGGCCGAGCGTCGAGATCGAGGAAGATCGCCCGAGGAGTGAGGCGGAGGCGCGCGGGCGTCGGCAGCGAACCGACGAGACCCGAAGGATCGGTGCCAGACGGGTGGAGCAGCTCCGCTCGTTCCATCCTCTGCACGCGCGGCTCCGACGTCGTCCATGCCTGAACCAGATCCCTTCGGGACGAGAACCCTGAGGGAGCCACCGTAGGCCGTCCGGCTCGCCGGATGTAGTCAGGTGTTGGGGTGATACCTCGCATCCCCCGATCGGCCTCGGAAGTGCATCATTCGGTGATCGACTGACGGGCAGGATGATCCAGAAGGAGGCGGGGCCCGATGCGGAAGCTGGTGGTGGTTGAGTTCCTCTCGTGGACGGCGTGTACCAGGCGCCGGGGCATCCCGACGAGGACCGGGAGGGCGGGTTCGAGCACGGGGGCTGGCAGATGCCCTACTTCGACGAGGTCATGGGGCAGGCCGCGGCCGAGGGGATGGCTGCCACCGACGCGCAGTTGTTCGGTCGCATGACGTTCGAGAAGATGGCCGCTTACTGGCCGAACGCCCCGAAGGACGACCCGTTCGCGCAGCATCTGAACGGCGTCCAGAAGTACGTCGCGTCCACGACGCCGAGCGACCCCTCGTGGCAGCCCACGACCGTGATCCGCGACGTCCCCACCGAGGTGTCCGAACTGAAGGCGCAAGAGGGCGGCACCATCACGGTGCTCGGGAGCGGGAAGCTCGTGCAAACGCTCACCGCCCATGACCTGGTCGACGAGTACGCACTCGCCGTGTTCCCGCTGACCCTCGGTGGCGGCAAGCGCCTGTTCGCTGACGACGGGGTGCTGCGGCGGCTGCGTCTGGTCGACTCGAAGCCGACGAGCACGGGCGGGATCCTCCTCACCTACCACCCGGATCGGTGAACGACGTGGGGCACCGCCGGTAGGCTCACGATCGAGTACGTCTCGCCGTCCCGAAAGGAATGAGCACATGAGCGAGACCCAGGCGTTCGAGCGTGACCGATACCCAGCCGGCGTTCCCTGCTGGATCGATATCGCTCGACGAGACCCGGACGCCGCCGCCGACTTCTACGGTGGTCTGTTCGGTTGGCGGTTCGAGGAGCAGTCGCCCCCCGGCTCGGCTCGCTCTCTCATCGCTCGCCTCCGCGGTCGCGCCGTCGCCGGCATCGGCTCCGAGATGTCGGAGGGTCTTTCATCCCCGGCATGGATGACGTACATCGCGACCGACGATGCGGATGAGACCGCACGGCGGGTGAGCGAGGTCGGCGGCCGCGTGCTCGTCGACCCCGTCGATGTCGGCGACGCGGGCCGCAGTGTCGTCTGCTCGGATCCGTCCGGCGCCACGTTCTCGATCTGGCAAGCCGGACGCCGGACGGGCGCGCAGCTCGTCAACGAGCCCGGAACGTGGAACTTCAGCGAACTGAACACCAACGACCGTGACGGAGCGGAGGCGTTCTACGGCGCGGTGTTCGGGTGGGAGCTGAGCGGCTTCGGTGACGAGGGGAGTGGTTCGGGCCTGTGGCGCATGCCCGGGTACGGCGACTTCCTCGCCGAGCGCGATCCCACGCTGTGGGAGCGTCAGGCCGACCTCGGTGCGCCCGAGGGATTCGCGGACGCCGTCGCCTGGCTCCTTCCATCGTCCGAGGAGCGATCCGACGGCGAGGCCCCGGCGCACTGGAGCATCACGTTCGCGGTCGACGACGCCGATGCGATCGCCGGCCGCGCGACCGAACTCGGTGGGAAGGTCCTCGTGCCACCCATGGATGCTCCGTGGGTCCGCATGACGGTCATCACCGATCCTCACGGGGCGGTGTTCACGGCGAGCAAGTTCGTGCCGCCGACATAGGGAGCGGAGCGGCGGGCCGCGGCGCCGGAAGGGATGAATGACGTCCCGGCGTCAGGCGGGCTCCCAGGCAGCCACGGTCGGATGATCGGTGGGTTGTGGTCCCACCTGTGCGGCCCCTCCTGGGGATCCGAGCCCCGTCACGTCGGCGAACCATGCGGCGTTCACCTCGGCGAAGCTCTTCCATTCCGACGGAACGTCGTCCTGCGGGAAGATCGCCGTCACGGGACACACCGGCACGCACGCATCGCAGTCCACGCATTCGTCGGGTTGGATGTAGAGCATGCGGGGGCCCTCGTAGATGCAGTCCACGGGGCACTCATCGACGCAGGCCCGATCCTTCACGTCGATGCACGGCTCAGCGATCACATAAGCCATGAGCCTCGGCCTTCCCTCCGCGCGTTCCGCGTAAACACCGCGGGGTCAGGGTAGTAGGTCCGGCGCAGGAGGGGAACCCAGGTCAGCCGTCCTGCTGCGACGCTCCCGTGCCCATGAGCGCGCCGCCGAACACGGTGAGCCAAAGGATCGCCGGATACACGATCCATCGCTCGATCCCACCTTCGCCGAGCTCCGCCACCGGAGCCCATTCCAACATGAACATGGCCAGGACGAAGCTCACGAGCGAGATCACGCCGATGGCGACCGACATCTGTCGGAGCGGAGCCACCAGGACCCTTGCCGCGAGCACCGCAGCGACGCCGCCGCTGATGAACGCCGTCATCGCGAACAGCTGATGGGGCGCCAAGTGGTTCCCCGGGAAGGCGCCGACGCCGATCGCGCCGATGCCGAAGAGCGCCAACGGGATCGTCACCGCCTTGCGGGCGAACGCCCGGTGCACGAAGAACGCGCCGGCCACGATCATCAGGCCGACCACGATCATCGAGACGTCGAAGATCGTCGCCGACGGTTGCAGGATCACGCTGTCCGGAGGGATCGTCGCGCCGAGATCGCTGATCGTGTTGTCAGCGGTGTTGAACGGGGCCGGATACAGAGCCTCGGCCGTGATGATCGCCATGAGGACCGCGGCACCCGCGGATGCGAGCAGCGCTCCCGCCGTGCGGCGATCGCGTTCGCGGGCTGCTCGTCGTCCACGATCCTGTGCGCGTGCCGATGGTTGCTGTTTGCGCTCCTCGATCCGCTGGGGTCTGGTTCTGGTGGTGGTGGTGGCCATGTCGCTG
The DNA here is from genome assembly GCA_035697485.1 of Actinomycetota bacterium. NCBI lineage: Bacteria > Bacillati > Actinomycetota > Actinomycetota bacterium. Next base: position 12,074 of record DASSCU010000024.1, on the reverse strand, counting down.
CCCTCCTGTGTCGTTGGTCTCACGGTAGTCACACGACTCCCCGCGACCGGCGCCGTTCGACCCGTGGTTGGGGGGCCGACGGCGACGATCCCGGCCGACGTCGGCACGAGCGTGACGGCTGGGTCACGTACATTGCCCGAGGTGAGGACCCTCACCCGAGCTCACCCGAGTGAGACGCGCTCGCTCGGGTATGTCGCAACCATGAAGAACGTCCGGGTGTGTTGAGTGACCGAGGTCTGGGTCGGCACGAGTGGCTGGGTCTACCGGGACTGGCGGGCCGACGTCTACCCCGAGGGGCTTCCCCAACGATCGTGGCTTGAGTTCCTGAGCCGCCGATTCCCGACGATCGAGGTCAACGCGTCGTTCTACCGGCTGCCGTTGCGATCGACGTTCGAAGGGTGGGCCGCACAGGTGCCCACCGGCTTCCGCTTCGCGGTGAAGATGAGCCGGTATCTCACGCACCTTCGACGTTTCCGCGACCCGGGGGAGCCCCTCGAGCGCTTCTGGGAGCGGGCCGGCGGTCTCGGCGCTGCGCTCGGACCCGTGCTGTTCCAGCAGCCGCCGACGTTCCAGAAGGATCTGGGGCTGCTCCGCGAGCTCGTGGACATCCTTCCCACCGGCATGCGTGCCGCGTTCGAGTTCCGGCACCCGAGTTGGCTCGGCGACGACGTGCTGGAGCTGCTGGACGGAGCCGGGGCGGCGTGGGTGCTCGCCGACGGACCGGGTGCGCGGGTGCCGCTGCACGTCGTCGGCGGGTGGAGCTACATCCGCTTCCATCAGGGAACCCGGTACGGGTCCGCATACCGCGGCGCGAAGCTCCGTCGGTGGGCGCGCAGGATCGGATCACTCGACGCCCGCGAGGTGTTCGTCTACTTCAACAACGACCCTGGAGGCGCCGCCCCTCGCGACGCCTCGCGGCTCATGCGGCTCATCGGTGGGGAGGCGGGCTCGGGTGACGCGGAGCGGATGGCCCCGATCGAGCTCTCGGGACGTGGTGGATGAACGGAACGACGTCCGCCTTCAGCCCTGGTGGCAACTCGTCTCGAGGTGTTCGAGCAGGTAGTCGACGTACTGCGGACGCAGCGTCTCTTCCGTCGAGCGGTCGGCGCGGACGTAGCCGTTGATCGCGCTGACGATGTGGGAGATGTCGAGTCCGGAGTCGTCGAGCTCGCCGAGCTGCCCCTCCGCAGCGGGGATCGAGCCGAGAAGGCCCCACAGCCAGTCGATGTCGCCCTCCGCCTTCCCCATGTCGACGGCTCGGTCGTGCAGCTGGTGCGAGGACAGCGATTCCAGATCGTCTCGAGTGATCATGCACTCCACGGTACTCGGCCGGGCAGACGCCGGAGCATTGTCCGGGTCCCTGTCTGCGATCGCTGGTCAGGAGGGCGGCGACCCGGCGATGTTGACCATCCAGGAGAGACCGAAACGGTCGACGCACATACCGAACTCGTCGCCCCACATCTGCTTCTCGAGGGGCATCGTGACCGTGCCGCCGTCGGACAGCTTGTCCCAGTAGCCGCGGAGCTCGTCAGCGTCGTCCCCGCTGAGGGAGATCGAGATGTTGTCCCCGACCGTGAGCTCGCTGCCGGGAGGGCCGTCCGACGCCATCAGCGTGAAGCCGCGCTCGGTCTCGAGCTGCGCGTGCATCGTCTTGTCGGCGACCGAAGGATCGGGGTTCCCGTACTCCCCGAAGGTATTGATGACCAGGTCACCCCCGAACACGTCCCGGTAGAACTCCATCGCCTCGCGGGTGTTGCCATCGAAGTTGATGTACGGGTTGAGACGAGACGGCATCGTGCTGACCTCCCAGGCTCGATCGGCGAACTACCGACGCTAGGGGAACCAGGCGGAACCGGTCAACCGATGCCGGGTCGATCAGGCGGAGCGCCGGCCGACGAAGCTCTCGGCACCGACCCCCTCGTCCTCGTACGGGCTCGGCACGGCGTGCTCGTCGACGAACCCGACGTCGGCGAGCAGCTCGAACCACGTCGCGCGCGGGAACATGCCGAGCCGGTGCGTGTCGTGGGCGATGCGGCTCGTGCCGTCGGCCTCGTGCAGCAGGATCGCGAACTCGTCGACGTACCAGGTGTCACTCGGGTCCGGATCGTTGCGCCACTGCAGGTAGCGGAGCCGTCGTCCGTCGGCGCCGTCGTGACCGCCTTGGTGCGTGGCGTCCGCATAGGCCTCGCGCGTGATGTCGGGTTCGAAGATCGCCGCGCCACCAGGCCGCAGGTGTGCGAACGCCGTCTCGAGCGTGTCGCGCAGGTCCTGCTCGGTGAGCTGGTAGCTGATCGCATCGTGCACGAACACCGCGTCGAACTCGCGACCGTCGAGGCGGAGCGTGCGCATGTCGCCCTGCACGTGCTCGACCTCGGGGTTGATCGTGCGGCTGAGCTGGAGCATCTGCTCGCTGAGATCGGTGAGCGTGAGCGTCGCGTGCGCCTTCATGTGGGACGCGCTGTTGCCGCCTCCCGATCCGAGCTCGAGGATCGCTCGCGGCGGCTCGCCGATCGCCTGGGTGAGCACGTCGAGCGCGTGCCGGGCGTCGAGCTCGTAGTCCTCGGGCGCCGTCAGCAGGTGGAACCACGGCGCGAGCTCCGTGTAGAGCGGGAGCTGATCGTCGTCGTCAGCCATCGAGCGCACGGTACACGTGGCGAGATGTTCTACGAGCGGTGACGCGACAACCGCGGTTCGGTCACGGGATCTGTAAAGCCGACCCGATGAAGTTCACGAGGTCGCCCAACCCTCGCCCTCGCCCTCGTCATCGCCCCCGTCATCGCCCCCGTCATCGCCTTCGTCGTCATCGCCTTCGTCGTCATCGCCTTCGTCGTCATCGCCCTCGTCGTCATCGCCCTCGTCGTCATCGCCCTCGTCCGGTGACGGCGGGGGGTCGGGCGGCGGGGTCTGGGAAGGCGGGGGGTCGGGGGTCGTTCCGGGATCTCCGGGCCCGGAGCCTGAGCCGCCCGGTGCGTCTTCGGTCGGCTGGGGGTTCGGGCCTTCGTTCTGCGAACCATCACGACCGACCCGCGCCGAGTTCGCGTCGACGAACCGCTCCTCCGTCGAAGGCGGCGCTACCGGCTCGGGCGCCGGCAACGCAGGCGTCGTCGTGCGTTGGGCTTCCGGCGCGGATCCGTCGGGGATCGCGACCCCCGTGTTCCCTTCCGTCCCGCCACGAGCAGCAGGCCACAACGCCATGGTGCCCAGGGCGAGGGTCAGGACCGCGGCGGCCGAGACGGTGCTCGTGGTTCGGCGGAACCCGTACCGACGTGCCGCGACCCTGAAAACGCCCCACGCGATCGCGCCCGAGACCGCCGTGAGCAACGCGAAGGTCAGGGCATCGGCGAGCGTGGCGAGGTCGTGGAGGGCCATCGTGTCGGTGTCGGCCGAGGTCTCAGCGCACGGGCGAGCGTTCTTTCGAACCTACCACGCCGATCCTGTTCGCGCTCCGCCGAGTGCGGGCAGGCGATGCCGCCGTGAGCGGGTCATCCGCACCGAATGGTGAGGCGCTTCCCAGGGTGGGGACTCGTGACCGCCGGAGCGGCGGGACTCCAGGGACGACATACCCATGCTGCCTCGCCGTGAACAGTGAGGGGTCGCTCGGGGCCACCGACACTCCCGAAGCGTCTCTCGTGGTAGAAGTCGTCGACCTGACCCGGGGGAGGGCACGTGAACCGAACGAAGGCATGGTTGTTCCTCATCGCATTCGCCGTCATCGGGATCCTCACGATCATCGAGGGAGCAAACGATGGCTTCACCTTCCTCAACTGGGTCGTCATCGCGGTGAGCGTCGTCTTCGGCGTGCAGGCCGCGTTGTCCCTCACTGGCGACGGGTCATCTCCGACCTGATCTGAACCCACGCTAAGGTGCCGCCATGGCGGGAACTCACCGGTCCGCGCGCGCCTTCGACCGGCGGCTGATGCGGCTGGCGTCGACCGAGCGGCGCACCCTCACCGGATCGGTCGCGCTGGGGCTCGGCGTCGCCGCCGCTCGGATCGCCACGGGGGTCTCGCTGGCGGTTGCGATCGGCCGCGTCTTCGACGGCGCTCCGATGACCGATGTCGTGCCGCCGCTCGTCCTCGCGGTTGCCTTGGTCGGCTTCCGCGCCGTCTGCACGGCGCTCCAGGAGGGCATGATGGCCGGCGCCTCGGTCCGGATCACAGCGGACCTGCGGCGTCGGCTGGTCGACCGGATCCTCAGGCTCGGGCCCGCCTGGGCGACGAGTGAGCGCAGCGGCGAGCTCGAGGCCGTGCTCGTCGACGGTGTGGAGCGGCTCGACGTGTACTTCCGGCTGTTCCTGTCGAAGGTGATCGTCGCGGGGATCTCGGCGGTCGCGATCGTCGTCGTGATCTGGATCGTCGACCCGGTCGTCGGCGTGCTGGTGGCGCTGTTCGCCGCGGCGCTCGTGGCGATCCCGCCGGTCGAGTACCGCGCGCTCGAGTCCCACATGCGCTTCTGGTCCGACAGCTACCGGCCGCTCGCCGCGGAGTTCGTCGACGGGCTGCAGGGGATGGCGACCCTGAAGATGTTCGGGGCGGCGGGCCGGCGGGGTGAGGATCTGTTCCGCCGTGCCCACGACGTGCGCGACTCGGCGATCCGGCTGACCAATGTGTCGGCCGTCTTCTGGGGCATCATGGCGTTCATCGCCGGCGCCGGCGTCGCGGTCGCGCTCGCTGCCGGCGCATTCCGGCTCGCCGACGGCGCGATCACCCCGCGGCAGCTGATGCTGATCCTGCTGCTGACCGGCGAATGCTTCCTGCCCGCCCGCGAGATCAACGAGGCGATGCACCTGGCGGTGTGGGGCATGTCGAAGTGCGAGCGCGCGTTCGCGGTGCTCGAGACCGAGCCGGCCGTGGGACCGCCGCCGCATCGCGAGCCGGTCGAGCCCGCGGGGGCCGGCATCGTCGTCGAGGACGTGACGTTCCGTTACCGACCGGGCGATGCGCCCGCGCTCCAGGACGTGAGCTTCTCGGTCGGGGCCGGCGAGACGGTGGCCATCGTCGGGCCGTCGGGCGCCGGCAAGACCACGCTCGCTTCACTCCTGCTGCGGTTCGCAGATCCGGAGGCCGGGACGATCCGGATCGGCGGCGCGGACCTCCGCGAGGTGGATCCGCGGGAGCTCCGGCGCACGATCGGGCTAGTGCCGCAGGACACCTTCCTGTTCCACGAGACGGTCGCCGGGAACCTCCGGCTGACGCGGCCCACCGCCACCGAAGACGACCTGGGCGACGCGCTCGGGTCGGCGGGCGCCTCCGCATTCGTCGCGGCGCTGCCCGAAGGGGTGGACACCGTCGTCGGGGAGCGCGGGTTCCGCCTGTCGGGCGGCGAGCGGCAGCGGATCGCGATCGCGCGCGCCCTCTTGAAGGACGCCCCGATCCTGATCCTGGACGAGGCGACGTCCAACGTCGACGTCTCGAGCGAAGTGGGGATCCAGGACTCGATCGACGAGCTCCGGCGAGGCAGGACGACCGTGATCATCGCCCACCGACTGTCGACGGTGCGCGGAGCGGACCGGATCCTCGTGCTCGACCACGGGCGGTTGGCCGAGGCCGGGACGCACGAGGAGCTGGTGGCGGGTGGCGGCCGGTACGCGAGGCTCGTCGAGGCACAGGAGCACGCCGGATGAGTGCCGTGGCGACGCCGGCGCTGGTGCGCGACGTGGGTCCGGTGCGGCGCCTCGTGCGGAGCCTCCGGCCGGTCGCGGGGCTGCTGCGCCCGTACCGGGCCCTGTTCGTCGGCGGGGTGGCGACGAACCTGATGGTGCACGTCTGCACGTTCGGCGCCGCGGTCGCCGGCGCGGTGCTGATCGGCGAGGCGCTCGAGGGCTCCCCGTCCTCGGAGCTCCGGCCGCTCGTGTGGGTGATCGTCATCTTGGCGGTCCCGATCGCGCTGTTCGGCTGGCTCGAGGTCGTCGTCGTCCACGTGATGTCGTTCCGGTTGATCGACGACCTGCGCACCGCGCTGTACGAGCGGTTCCGGGTCCTCTCGCCCGCGTACTTCCTGTCGCGTCGTTCGGGCGACGTCGCGCGGGCATCGATGGCCGACGTCGAGTTGCTCGAGCTCTTCACGTCGCACCTTGCCCCGCCGCTCGTCGTGGCGTTCGTGATCCCCGTGCTCGCCGAGATCGGCCTGTGGATCGTCGAGCCGATCCTCGCGGTCGTGGTGCTGCCGTTCGTCGTCGCGGCCGCGAGCGTGCCGTCGTGGTTGCTGGGCCGCGCCCAGGACGAGGGGGAGCGCCTACGGGAGGAGCTCGGGCAGCTCGGCGCGAACGTCGTCGACGTCGTCCAGGGCACCCGCGAGGTCCTGGCGGCCAGCGGAGAGGAGGTCATGCTCGACCGGATCGAGCGCCAGCACGAGCGGATCCGCGCCACGAGCATCTCGCACGGGCGCCGATCCGGGATCGAGCATGCCGCGACCGACGCGATCACTTCGCTCGCGGCGATCACGGTGATCACGACGACCGCCGTGCTCGCGACGGACGGCTCGTTCGACGCCGCGTCCATCCCGGTCGCGCTGATCCTCGCGGCCGGCGCCTTCGCACCGCTCGCCTCGCTGACCGGGACGTTCCGCGAGGTCGGCCAGGTGAGCGCCGCCGCTGAGCGGATCGAAGCGTTGATGGCCGCCCAGCCGCTCGTGACCGACCGAGTCGACGTATCGGCCTCAGCCGCTCGACGGCCCGAGGCTGGACGGCCGCTCCGCGTCGCGTTCGAGGGCGTGTCGTTCCGCTACGACGAGGACCTGCCCGACGCGCTCACCGACGTGGCGTTCGCCGTCGAGGCGGGGGAGCGGGTCGCGCTCGTCGGGCGCTCGGGCGCCGGGAAATCGACGTGCGCCAACCTGCTGTTACGCCTGTGGGACGTGCGCGAGGGCGCGGTGACGGTGGGCGGCACCGACGTCCGCGATCTCACCCAGCGCGACCTGCGCTCGCTGATCGCCGTCGTGCCGCAAGACGTCTACCTGTTCCACGCGAGCGTCGCTGAGAACCTCCGCCTGGGCGACCCCGACGCCGGCGTCGAGGCGGTGCGCGCGGCCGCGTCGCTCGCGCAGGCCGACGTGTTCATCGAGCGGCTGCCCGACAGGTACGACACCGTCCTCGGCGAGCGCGGCGCGTCGATCTCGGGCGGCCAGCGCCAGCGCCTCGCGATCGCGCGGGCGCTCCTGCGCCGCGCGCCGATCCTCGTGATGGACGAGGCGGTCGCCAACCTCGATGCGGAGACCGAAGCGGCGCTCCAGGCGGCCATGGCGGCGGTCGCGAGGGACCGCACGACGCTGCTGATCGCCCACCGTCCCTCGACGATCCGAACCGCGGATCGGGTGGTCGTGCTCGAGAAAGGCCGCGTCGTCGAGGCCGGTCCGTTCGACGACCTCATGGCCGCCGGCGGGCCTCTCGCGACGCTGCTCGCCGGAGCTCCGGCCGTGATCGATCCCGACAGCGTCTCGGACATCTCGACGGCGATGAGGAGGAAGCCGTAGGCCGTCGCCCATCAGGCGCCGATGTTGAACCAGACCCCTCCCGGGCCGAGCCAGCTGAAGCCCTCGCCCCAGACGCCGATCGTCTTCCCGCTGCTCGTGATCGCGATACCGCCGTAGTCGCCGTAGAACTCGAGGAAGCCGTCCGCGTTCTTGTAGTCGGCGCCCGAGGTCGCGTCGGACAAGAGCACCGATGGCGTCCACGTGTCCCCACCGTCGGTCGAGCGCCGATGGAACACGTTCCAGCGGCCCGTGTCGTTCTGCTCCACGAACCAGCTTCGGAAATCCCCGTCGCCCGTCGCCTCGACGACCGGTCCGGTCGTGTGGGTGCCCGGCCTCGACAACGCCGTGCGCCCGGACCATGAGCGGCCACCATCGATGGAGGTGCGTACCCACGCCCGCTGCGGACCGCCGGCCACGAGCGCCCCGTCGTAGACGTAGACGAGGTCGTCGTCGTCGTCGGCCGAGAGCGCGCTATGCCCCGAGTGGAAGTCGGCGTAGCAACCCTCGGTGACGCACGGCGGACCGAGCTGCACGCGGTCCACCACGACGTTCGTCCACGTGCGACCACGGTCCCGCGAGATGAAGAGATGCTGCCTGACGGCGCCCTCGGCGGCGCCGCCGGGACCGGTGTAGCTGAGGCTCGAGTTCGTCAGGATCGCGGTGCCGTCGTCGAGCACGACGCCGTCGTAGGCGAAGAAGTACCGAGGCCCGTCGACGAGCTTCGTCTGTGTCCACGTCTCGCCGAAATCATGCGACTGCGCGATCCACGGGTCGCCGCCCGTGGGCCCGTTCCACGACACGTAGATGTGGCGCCCGTCGGCGCTCGTGGCCAGCGCGGGCTTGTCGTTCCACGAGACGTTGCCATAGGTCTTGACCGGATCGCTCCACGTCTCGCCGTGATCGTCGGACTTGAGGAACAGGACGTTGAATCCGTTCAGGTACACCGCGTACACGTCTCCCGTGTCGCGCACGACCTCGATGATCGGGTCGTACTGCCACGAGCCCTTGCAGGCGCACAACGGCGTCGAGGGATCCCACGATCGACCGCCGTCCGGCGACACGTGCAGCGAGATGTGCGGTATGGGGCAGTTGCCGGGGCACGGCTTCGGGTAGCCGAACCTGGTCGTCAGGATGTAGACGTACGGGTCCGAGGGGTCGGTGGCGACCGCGGGCTCCCAGTCGTCGCGGACCCCGCTCACGAGTCGCTCGCCTTCCCAGCCCGGCGCGGGTTCCCTGACGACAGGCTGCCGGGTGCCGAACCGGCCGGCGGCGATCGCCTGGTCGCGCGCCTGCAGCCGGTCGGCGGTCGCAACGGCAAGCTCCATACGTTCCGCTCGCGCGGCGGTGGGAACGGACGGCGGCGACGGCGCGGTCGCCAACGCGACCGAGAGCGAGAGCGAGGCGACGGCACCGACCGTCGCGGAACCTGAGACGAACCTGCGTGCCATCGAGGCCTCCGGCGCCGACGTAGTGCACTGATGCTAGACCGAAGGAACTAGTACGCACAACGCCATGAATGGCCGGGCTCGCTCGATCCTGACGGACGTGATGTCCTAGCCCGATGAGCAGATGCTGAGGGGAGGAGGAGCGTCGATGCGGAAGGTCATCGTCCAGGAGTTCACGACCATCGACGGGTTCGCCGCAGGTCCGAACGGGGAGCTCGACTTCATCGCGGAGTTCGCGGCGGCCGATCCCACCGCCGGAGAGCACGTCGACGATCAGCTTCGGTTCCTCGAGACGATCGACACGATCCTGCTCGGCGCAGTCACCTACCGGATGTTCGCGGAGTACTGGCCGAGCCAGACCCCCGAGACGGAACGGATCGCGGACGCCTTGAACTCGACGCCCAAGGTGGTCTTCTCGCGACGTATCGAACAGGCACCGTGGGGAACCTGGGAGCCCGCCCGGGTCGTGAGCGGCAGCGCGACCGAGGAGGTCAGGCGCCTCAGGCGAACGAGTGGCAAGGACATGGTGCTCTGGGGCAGCCTCTCACTCGCGCATTCGCTGATGACGGAAGGCCTCGTCGATGAGTACCGGCTGTGGGTGTGCGCGGGCCTCCTCGGCCACGGCAGGAGCCTCTTCACCGACATCGACACGCAAGGCATGCGGTGGTTGGAGACGAAACCATATGAAAACAGGGTCGTTTCGGTCCGATTCGAGCCGAGCGAGATCTCGCGGGATGCCCGGCCGACCTGACCTACTCATCTCAACCGTTCGGGATCACGGCGTCAAGGATCTCTCTCCGAGGAAGCTGCCGAACACCACGACCAGGATCGCGGCTGCGGCGGTGATCACCCGTGCGGTGGCCGCCAGGCCGTCCGCGACGGACAGCCTGCTGTCCCCGGTTCGCAGATACTCCTCTCGGATCCGAGACAGCAGGAACACCTCGTAGTCCATGGACAGGCCGAACACGATGGCGAACATCATCATCGACACGAACGGCTCGATCGGGGCGGACTCGATGCACGAGGCGTTACCGCGAAGGTCGTTGTAGCGTCGGAGCCATGTCGAACGACGACTCGAGCACGGCGGACCGGCAGCGGGCCGAGACGTCCTTGCCGCGCGCCGAGGAGGAGTGGCGCCGCCGTCTCACGCCCGAGCAGTTCGAAGTGCTCCGCAACAAGGGCACCGAGCGGGCGTTCAGCGGCGTCCACGCGTCGTCGACGGAGCCCGGCGTGTATCGCTGTGCCGGCTGCGCCGCACCGTTGTTCAGCTCGGAGACGAAGTACGAGTCCGGTACGGGGTGGCCGAGCTTCTGGGAACCGATCGAGCGGGAAGCGGTGATGCTGCACCTCGACGACAGTCTCGGCATGGTGCGGACCGAGGTCGTCTGTGCGCGGTGCGGAGGACACCTCGGGCACGTCTTCGACGACGGCCCCGAACCCACCGGCGATCGGTACTGCATGAACTCGGTCGCGCTCGAGCTCGAGCCGGCGTCCGAACCGGAGTGAGTCCCGGAACCCAGGGAGGAGGTGACGGAAGTGCCAGCGAAGCAACGGTCAGCCGATCGGAGCGAGGCGACGAGCGATCGGGCGAAGCCCGGCGATCGCATCGTCGTCGACTCCCAACACGTCGGGACGCCCCCGCGCGACGGCGAGGTCGTGGAGGTCGTCGAAGGCTCGATCCGAGTGTCGTATCGGGTCAGGTGGGACGACGGACACGAGAGTCTCTTCACGCCGGAAGCCGGCAGCATCCACGTCGCTCGGTAGAGCAGCCAGCTTCCCGGACGCGTGACCACATGACGTCACGTCCGTCGTGCCCGCCGGAAGCCCGCACCGACGTTTCCCTGGACCTTGCTCGGGGTAGTCGTGCGGCGTAGGCGGTGGTACTCGATGGAACAGATCGCATTTGCTCTGGTGGCGACGACGGTGGGCGTGCTCACGCTCTACATGGCGTTCGGCGACGACTGACGCGCTCAGCCTGCGATGCGAACACCCGCCACGAGACGCACGGACCCGGGAGGCGTGCGCGACCCCGCGTCGGGGTAGGAACCGGTCCGATGGCCACGATCGGATTCCATGCCTCCCACGAGCAGCTCTCACCGAGCGCGCTGCTGCGCTCGGTGAACGCCGCGCAACAGGCCGGGTTCCGCGCAGCGATGTGCTCGGATCATCTCGCGCCCTGGAGCGAGCGCCAGGGTCACTCCGGCCACGCGTGGTCCTGGCTCGGCGCCGCCCTGCAGGCGACCGACCTCCCCTTCGGCGTCGTGACCGCCCCGGGGCAGCGCTACCACCCCGCCGTGACCGCCCAGGCGATCGCCACGCTGGCCGACATGTTCCCCGGTCGCTTCTGGGCCGCCCTCGGCTCGGGGGAAGCCGTGAACGAGCACGTGACCGGCGACCGGTGGCCGGTGAAAGCCGAGAGGGACGCCAGGCTGCTGGAATGCGTCGACGTGATCCGCGCGTTGCTGCGCGGCGAGGAGGTGACCCACGACGGTCTCGTGCGTGTGGATCGCGCCCGCGTCTGGAGCCTGCCCGAGACCCCGCCGCCGCTCATCGGGGCGGCCGTCTCCGCCGAGACCGCCCGCGTGGTCGGCACGTGGGCCGACGGACTCATCACCGTCGCGCGGCCCGTCCATGCCCTGCGCCCCGTCGTCGACGCGTTCAGGGAGGCCGGCGGTGACGGCAAGCCGGTCGCCTTCCAGGCCCATCTGTCGTGGGCCGACGACGAGGCGACCGCGATCGCCGTCGCCCACGATCAGTGGCGCACGGGGGTGCTCGGATCGGATCTCGCGTGGAACCTGGAGCTGCCGAAACAGTTCGACGACGCCACCCGATTCGTGCGCCCCGACGACGTGTGCGGGCCCGTGATGGTCTCCGCGGATCCCGGACGCTACGTCGCGTGGATCCACGAGCTCATGGAGCTCGAGCCCGAGTCGATCTACCTGCACCACGTCGGCACCGACCAGGATCGGTTCATCGACGCGTTCGGTGAGCACGTGCTGCCCGAGGTCGCCCCATGACGCTGGCGCGCACGAGCGACCTCTGGTGGAAGAACGCGGTGCTGTACTGCCTCGACGTCGAGACCTTCCTCGATTGGAACGACGACGGGCACGGCGACCTCGCGGGATTGATCGAGCGGATCGACTACCTCGCCGGCATCGG